>JAEZFE010000293.1 GCA_023437865.1 Pseudomonadota bacterium
CATCAAGGAGAGCGAGCGGCTGACCCGCCTGATCAATCAGGTGCTGGACATCGCCAAGATCGAATCGGGCCGCATGAACTGGGATTACGGCGAGACCGTGCCGCGCCAGCTGGTCGAGGATGCGGTGTCTGCCACCCGCGGCCTGTTCGATGACAAGCAGGTGCGCCTTGAGATGCTGTTGGCCGACGTGCCGCCACTGATGACCGACCGCGACAAGCTGATGCAGGTGGTCATCAATCTGCTGTCCAACGCGGTGAAGTTCGTCGAGCCCGGCACCGGCCTGGTCCGCATCAGCCTGTCGCCCCAGCCCGGCGGCTTTCAGGTCACGGTGGAGGACAACGGCCCCGGCATTCCCCTCTGGGCCCGCCAGATGGTGTTCGAGAAGTTCCGCCAGGTGGTCGGCGATACCCTGATCGGCAAGCCGCAAGGCACCGGCCTGGGCCTCGCCATCTCGAAAAGCATCGTCGACCGCCTGGGCGGCGGCATCTGGGTCGGCGGCGAGGAAGGCAAGGGCGCGGTCTTCGGCTTTTTCATTCCGTATGAAGTCCGTGACGCCGGCCAAGCGAAAACGCTATAAATCCGCCCATGCCCTACCCTACCCATGACGTCATCGTCATCGGCGCCGGCGCTGCCGGGCTGATGGCCGCCTCCATTGCCGGCCAGCGCGGCCGCCGGGTCGTGGTGCTCGACCACGGCGAGAAGCCCGGCGCCAAGATCCTGATCTCGGGCGGCGGGCGGTGCAATTTCACCAACCGCAATATTTCAGCCGAGCGCTACCTGTCGGCCAATCCCCATTACGCCAAGTCGGCGCTGAAGCGGTTCACCCAGGCCGACTTCATCGACATGGTGACGCGCTACGGCATCGCCTTCCACGAGCGCGATTTGGGCCAGCTGTTCTGCGACGAAACCTCGGCGCATATCCTCAACATGCTGCTGGCCGAATGCGGCAAGGGCTCGGTGGACATCCGTTGCGGCGTCAAGGTGGGCGACGTGGAGGGTGACGGCCCCTATACCGTGCCAACCGATGCCGGCCAGTTCAGCGCGCCCAAGGTGATCGTCGCCACCGGCGGGCTGTCCATCCCCAAGCTGGGCGCCACCGGCTTCGCCCACGGGCTTGCCCGCCGCCACGGCCTGGGCGTGACCGAACTGCGCCCAGCCTTGGTGCCGCTGACCTTCACCGCCGCCGATCTGGATTTCATGCGCGCCCTGACCGGCATCGCGGTGGATGCGGTGGTGTCGTGCGGCAAGACCCGCTTCCGCGAGGCGGTGCTGTTCACCCATCGCGGCCTGTCCGGCCCCGCCATCCTGCAGATCAGCTCGTATTGGCGCGAGGGCCAGGAGGTAATTGTCAACCTGCTGCCCGATACCGATGTGGGCGCCTGGCTGGTGGACAAGAAGGCCACCCGCCCCAAGGCCGAGGCCAAGACGGTATTGTCCGAACTGCTGCCCGCCCGCCTGGCCGAGGGCCTGGCCTGGCGCGCGGGCCTGCTGGAATGGAAGCTGGCCGACACCCCCAACAAGACGCTGGCCACCCTGGGGCAGTTGGTCAATTCCTGGACCCTGAAACCCGCCGGCACCGAGGGCTACCGCACTGCCGAGGTGACGCTCGGCGGCGTGGACACCGCCGATCTGTCGTCCAAGACCATGGAGGCCAAGGCGCGCTCCGGCCTCTCTTTCATCGGCGAGGCGGTGGACGTCACCGGCTGGCTGGGCGGCTATAATTTCCAATGGGCGTGGTCGAGCGGCTGGGTCAGTGGGATGTCGGCCTAACCGCTCTGTCAGGCACACGGGAGAGGGCAAAAAGCGTTGACTCCCGTAGCGCCCCCTGCCTATAAGCACCGCTTCATTCCCGAGAATGTTGGGTGACGTGTGTGTTCACCACGCCTCCGGCTTGCCGGGCCAGGACTATCGGGACAACATTGAGGACATGAGATGACGAAGCGCGCTGAAGCGAAATTCAAGATTAATCGCCGCCTGGGCGTGAACCTCTGGGGCCGCGGCAAGAGCCCGCTGGCTCGCGGCAAGGAGAACCCCCCCGGCCAGCACGGCGCCCGCCGCAAGAAGGCTTCGGACTTCGGCACCCAGCTGATGGCCAAGCAGAAGCTGAAGGGCTATTACGGCAACATCTCCGAGAAGCAGTTCCGCAAGCTCTATGACGAGGCCGTGCGCCGCCGTGGCGACACCTCCGAGAACCTGATCGAGCTGCTGGAGCGCCGCCTCGACGCCGTCGTCTACCGCATGAAGTTCGCGGTGTCGCCGTTCCAGGCCCGCCAGATCATCAACCATGGCCACATCCAGGTGAACGGCAAGCGCGTCAACATTCCGTCCTTCCAGGTCAAGGATGGCGACGTGATCAACATCAAGACCAAGTCCAAGGACCTGGCCATCGTTGTTGAGGCCGCCGGCTCGCCCGAGCGCGACATTCCGGAATACCTGGAAGTCGACCTGAAGGACATGAAGGGCAAGTTCATCCGCGCTCCCAAGCTGGCGGACGTTCCCTACCCGGTCCTGATGGAACCGAACCTGGTCATCGAATTCTACTCGCGCTAATCAGCGCGACGAACTCGGATCACGAAACGCCCCGGCCGCAAGGCCGGGGCGTTTTGCTTTATCTCGGCATTGACAGGCCACTTACCATCGGGCGAAATCTAAGCAACAACCTCGACCGCTGGACCACCCCCATGCCCTTCCCGCTTCGCGCGATTGTCGGCGCCATTGCGTTGATGCTGCTGAGCTCATGCACCAGCAGCGTAAAGTACTCCAACGTGTTCGAGCGTCCGAAGCAGCCCTATCAGGAGGTCAATTCGGTCTTTCTGACGTCCAAGCTGAACGGCATGAGCTATCATTTCACCAAGGCCGGCTACGACGATCTGGGCGAGCTGTTCCGGGAACGCGCCCCGCTCGTCCTGGGCGCCAACGGGATCCGGACGAAGACGACCGTCGTCAGATATGACGACACCAAGCCAACCCAGCTTGACGAGGTGATGGCATGGGCCAAGGCCGATGGCCGCACCGGCCCGGTCCTCCTGCTCAATGTCGCCAGCGGCCGCGAGTATTATTCATCCCAAAGCGGGCGCACCCTTTGGCTGACCCTGCAAGCCAACCTATACAATCCCGCCAGCAAACGCCGGGAATGGACAAGCCAACTGGAAATCCAGTTGGTCCGCACCCCGCTTGTCGAACTGTTTGAGCCAACCAAGTTCGACAAGGCGTGGATGGACGGGGCACTCAAGCTGGTGCTCGAGCAGATGGCGAAAGAGCGCTTCATTCAGCTTCCGAAGAACGAGGCGGTGTCGCCGGCGGCGTGACGTCCGCCTCCAATTCGCCCCGCACCATTCTGAGCGGCACCACGCCCGCCGGTACATCGCGGGCGCGGTCATCGGGACGATCGATGGGCGGGCCGGAGCGGGCCTTCAGCGAAGCCTCGGCGATGGGCAGGCGGAACACCGCCGTCACCGCCAGTTCCTTGTCGTCCGGCGCGCGCACCAGGGCCGAGCGGCCGGGCGCCACGTGATCCACCAGTGCTGTCAGCACACGCGCCTTTTCCGCCGCATCCTCTACCGCTTCGGCCCGGCCGAACAGCATGACCGAGCGGAAGTTCATGGAATGGTGCATGGCCGAACGCGCCAGCACCAGCCCGTCCACCAGCGTGGCGGTGACGCACAACTCGGCACCCGAGGCCATGACCTGCGCAACCCGCCCGACCCGCCCGAAATGGAAATACAGGAAGTCGCCCATCCGCCAGCCATTGGCGGGGATGACGAAAGGCGATCCGTCCTGCATGAAGCCGATATGGACCACCCAGGCCTCGTCCAGCACGGCGTGGATGGCCTCCACCTCGTAGCTGGCACGGTCGGCCTTGCGGCGGGTGGAGGTGCGGGGCGTAGGAGAAAGCGCAGTCATGTCATCCTTCCTGACGAGTGATGCGGCAGCTTGACGCGCTGCCGGCCCCATCAGAAGCTCCACTTTGCACATAGTGATGGAGCCACTTTGTCCCGTACCGCCCACGACCCCACTCTGGCCCTGGCCCCGCTGGACCGCAACTCGCCCGAGCCGTTGCAGGCCCAGCTTTACCGTGCGCTGCGCGAGGCCATTCTGGCCGGGCGCCTGGGCGCGGGCGCCCGGCTGCCATCGAGCCGCCGACTGGCCCAGCATCTGAGCCTGGGCCGCAACACCGTGCTGGCGGTGTTCGAGCACCTGCTGGCCGAGGGCTATGTGGAAGCGCGCCGGGGAGCCGGCACGGTGGTCGCCGCCCTGCCCCCAGTGGCGCCGCCAGCGCCGCAGCCATCGCGCGCGCTGTCGGCCCGTATCGGCATGCTGATGGGCATCGAAGTGCCGCGCGGCCACGGCTGGGGCGAGAACCTGACTCCGGGCACCCCCGACCTGAGCCATTTCCCCTTCGCCGAATGGAGCCGCCTGCTGGCCCGCCGCTGGCGCCGGCCAGGCCGCGAATTGCTCGTGCCCGACAGCCCTGCAGGCTATCCGCCGCTGCGCGCCGCCATTGCCGAATGGCTGGGCCGCACCCGCGCGGTGCGCTGCACCCCCGAGCAGGTGATGATCGTCTCGGGGTCGCAGCAGGCGCTGGATCTGGCCGCCCGGGTCCTGCTGGATCCCGGCGACGTGGCGATGGTCGAGGACCCCGGCTATAACGGCCTGAAGGGCGTAC
>JAEZFE010000303.1 GCA_023437865.1 Pseudomonadota bacterium
GGTCCTGCGCGCGCTTGAGCAGCTCCTGGATAGGGCGGCGGCTCTTCTGCTCGGCAACCTGTTTGCGCTTTTCGTCGCAGATGCGGTCAAGAATGGTCCCGGCCACGATCAGGCCTCCCGGTTGGTAATGGCGACCATGCGGTCAAGCGCGGCCAGGGCCTTGCCCGAATCGATGGAACTGGCGGCCATGGCCGCGCCAATCTTCAGATCATCGGCCCTGCCCGCGACCACCAGGGCGGCGGCGGCGTTCAGGACCACGATATCGCGGTAGGCGCCCTTGGCGCCGGCCAGCAGGGCCTTCAGCGCGGCGGCGTTGGTGGCAGCGTCGCCGCCCTTGAGGTCGGCGGCCGAGGCGCGGGCTAAGCCACAATCCTCCGGGCGCACCTCGAAGGTGTGGGCCTTCCCATCCTTCCACTCGGCCACCAGGCTAGGGCCGGTGGTGGTCAGCTCGTCCAGGCCGTCCGAGCCATGAACGACCCAGGCACGCTTGGTGCCCAGACGGCCCAGAACGTTGGCCATGGGCTCGGCCCATTGGCTGGCGAACACGCCCATAACCTGGAACTGCGCCTCGGCCGGATTGGCGAGCGGGCCCAGCAGGTTAAAGATGGTGCGTGTGCCCAATTCGACGCGCGGGCCGGCGACGTGGCGCATGGCGTTATGATGGCGCGGCGCCATCAGGAAGCCGATGTTGTTCTGCCACAGACTTTCCTTGACCAGCGCCATGTCCGCATCGACCTTGATGCCGAGGGCGGCCAGCACATCCGCCGACCCCGATTTGGACGACAGGGCGCGGTTGCCGTGCTTGGCTACAGGAACGCCAGCGCCGGCGACCACGAAGGCGGCGGCGGTTGAGATGTTGTAGGTGCCCGAGCCGTCACCGCCGGTGCCGCAGGTGTCGATGGCACCAGCCGGCGCGTCCACTCGCAAGGCCTTGGAGCGCATGATGCGGGCGGCGCCGGTAATCTCGTCCACCGTCTCGCCGCGCACGCGCAACGCCATCAGCAGGCCGCCGATCTGCGCTGGGGTCGCGTCGCCCGACATGATGACTTCGAACACTTCCTCGGCCTGGGCCTCAGACATCGAATGGCCCACGGCAACGCGGCCCAGCACTTCCTTCATCAAGGCCGGGCTGGCGGGAGCGGGGGTGGGGGAGGCGGACATCAGGCGGCATTTCCTTTGGTGCGGCGGCACAGATCGACGAAGTTCTGGAGCATCTTGTGGCCGTGCTCGGTCTCGATGCTCTCCGGGTGGAATTGCACGCCCCAGATCGGCAGTTCCTTATGGGCCAGGCCCATGATCAGCCCATCGGCGGTCCAGCCCGACACGTGCAGGCAGGATGGCAGGCTGCCGCGCTCGACCACCAGGGAATGGTAGCGGGTGGCACGGAATGGTGAGGGCAGGCCGGCGAAGATGCCGGTGCCGTCATGCTCGATGACGTCAACCTTGCCGTGCTTAGGTTCGGGCGCGCGCACGACCTTACCGCCGAAGGCTTGGCCGATACTTTGCTCGCCCAGGCAGACACCCAGCAGCGGCACCTTGCCGGCGCCCTGGCGGATCAGATCTAGGCAGATGCCGGCACGGTCGGGATCGCACGGACCCGGCGAGATGACGATGCCTTCGGGGTTCATGGCCAGTGCCTGCTCGACCGTCAGCGCATCGTTGCGCCAGACCTCGACCTTGGCCCCCAACTCGCCCAGATAGTGCCAAAGGTTGTAGGTGAAGCTGTCGTAATTGTCGATCAGCAGAAACATGGCGCGAAAAGGCCCCGGAAATGGAACAAGGGCGCAGAATGCAGGCCACGCGGTCAGGCGTCAAGCGACCGGCGAGTCCCTGCCTGGCTGCGATTGCGCATCCAACCAATGAGTGTGTATAAGTGCTGGTATAGCAATCTTGCGGGGGTGGGAGGGGTGCGGTGGATAGCGATGAATTGAAATTCCCGGCAGTCTGGCGGTTGTTGCCGCTGGTATGGTTGCTCCTCCTGTACGCGGGGTTGACCTACTTGGCCGTGGGCACCATCAGCGTCAGCCAGATCGACAGCCGGTTTGGCGACCAGGCCAGCTACATCTTTCATCTGGCCGACGTCGCGGACCAACAGCGCAACCACCGCATGGAGCAGCTCAGGACCATTGACATGGTAGCCGACGAAGCGGCCCGCAGACAGCAGGCGGCGATGGCCGTCATCAGCTCCCACGCCCAACGCCTGGGCGTATCTCCCGCCGCCCTGTCCGCAGCGCTGGCCGACAGCACGAAGTCGGTCCGCCTGGAGGACCTCGGCGTGAGGGCTGACGAATCGACCCGGCAGGCATGGGACAGTGCGGTCACCGATTATTACTATCAGACCCAGCTGGAGAATTTCGCCGATCAGCGCCGCGCCCATTTGCTTGAAGAGTTGCGCGGCGGTTGGGCGAGGCTGGTCGGGGACAGCAAGGTTGACGGCCAGGTGGTGGGCACCCTTTCGGAGGCCCAGTTCCAAGCCGCGACTTCGATCGTCGCCGGGCTGCGCGAGTTCGGTTACCGCTGGATGTTCGCAATTCCGTCGGAGGTCTTGACCCTCGTGCTGGCCCTGGTTCTGGGGGCTTTGGGCAGTGCCCTTCACATGACCAAGGTGATGCTGGAGGAAACCGAGAAGCCTCACCCGGCCTGGTACATCATCCGCCCGTGCCAGGGGGTGCTGATGGCGCTGGTTGTATTCGTGCTGCTCAAGGCCGGCCAGTTGACCATGGGGGCGGGCGACGCGGATGCCCTCAATCCGTTCTTCGTCGCCTTTGTTGGCACGGTTTCCGGCCTGCTCGCTACCGACGCGTACCGCCTGATCCAGCGCGCCGGCGCTAGCATCATCCCGGCCAATGTCGATGAGGGCGCGCGCTGGGCGTTCGGCCTGTCCGATGCCATGGCCGCCGCCGGGGTGGACCCGGCCACACTGGCCGCCGGTATTGGCGCCAAGGGGGAGGAGGTTCAGGCCTGGATGACTGAAAGCGTGCCTGTTCCCGCGCGGGAACAGGCGCTCATTGCCGCATGGCTTCATGGTGACGCGCGTGCCCTGTTTACCGCCGACCCGCCCCCGGCCGTGCTCCGTCCGGCAATTCAGACTGCGGTGGCGGTTCCCGCGCAATAGGGTCTTGACCTTCCAGTGACTGGAAGGCCAATTCTCGATAGGGTCCGCTAAAGGAGGCCCTGTCATGACCCATCATCGAACCATCAGCCTGCCCGTGACGGGGATGACCTGCGCTGCATGTTCCACCCGGCTTGAAAAGGTGCTGGGCAAGGTGGCCGGTGTCCAATCGGCCAGCGTGTCGCTCGCTTCCGAGCGGGCGGAGGTCAGCTTCGATCCGGGGATCGTGCAGCCCGAGGCGCTGGCCGAGGCAGTGGCCAAGGCGGGCTTCTCGGTCGCCAACGAAATTATTGAGCTCGGCGTTTCGGGAATGACCTGCGCTGCGTGCTCGACGCGGCTGGAGAAGGTGCTCGGCAGGGTTCCAGGCGTGCGCTCGGCCGAAGTCAATCTTGCCACGGAGCGCGCCCAGGTGACCGTGCTTCCCGGCATCGCCAGCGCCGCCGATCTGGTGGTGGCGGTGGAGAAGGCGGGGTTTGGAGCGCAAGTGATCACTGGCGCCCGCGAACAAATGACCGCCGAGGAAGAGGCTTACGCGCGCGAATTGCATAAGCAATTAGTTCACTTGGCTGGCTCAGCGCTGTTGACCCTGCCGCTGGTGGCGGGCATGGCAGCCCAGGTGATCGGTTCGCATTGGGCGATTCCTCCGGTGGTCCAATGGGCGCTGGCAACACCGGTCCAGTTCTGGATCGGCTGGCGCTTCTATGAGGGGGCCTGGAAGTCGCTGCGAGGTGGCGCCGGCAACATGGACGTGCTGGTGGCGCTGGGCACTTCGGCGGCCTACTTCCTGTCCGCCTGGCACGTGGCCTTCGGAACTGCGCACCACGGCAATTTGTATTTCGAGGGCGCTGCGGTGGTCATCACCCTGGTGCTACTGGGCAAGTACCTGGAGGCGCGGGCCAAGCGCTCGGCGGCCGGCGCCATCCGCGCGCTGATGAAGCTGAAGCCCGATACCGCCCAAGTGGAGCGTGACGGCCGCCTGCTTGAAATTCCCGCCGAAGCGGTGGCTGCCGGTGATACCGTGGTGGTCCGGCCCGGCGAGCGCCTGCCGGTGGACGGTGTAGTGGCCGAGGGCGACAGCCAGGTGGACGAGTCCCTGATAACCGGCGAAAGCCTGCCGGTGCCGAAGGGACTAGGCGCCGAGGTGGTCGCCGGCAGCGTTAACGGCGACGGCCTGCTGCGCGTTCGCGCCACCCGTGTGGGCGCAGAAAGCACCATTGCCCGCATCATCCGCATGGTCCAGGGCGCCCAAGCGTCGAAGGCGCCGGTGCAGAAGCTGGTGGACCGCATCTCGGCGGTTTTCGTGCCGGTGGTGGTGGTGATCGCCGCTTTCGCCTTCCTGGGCTGGGGGCTGATTGGCGGCGACTGGGAGCGTGCCGTCGTCGCTGCCATCTCGGTGCTGGTCATCGCCTGCCCGTGCGCCTTGGGCCTCGCTACGCCCACCGGCATCATGGTCGGCACCGGCGTAGCCGCACGGCACGGCATCCTGATCAAGGACGCCGAGGCGTTGGAACGCGCCCACCATGCCAATGTGGTAGTGTTCGACAAAACCGGCACGCTGACCCAAGGCCATCCGGCGGTGGTCGCCATAGCGGGCGAGCCGGGTCTGCTGCGCCTGATCGCCTCGGCCCAGCAAGGTAGCGAACATCCGCTGGCCAAGGCGGTGCTGGACGCGGCCAAAGGGCTGGCCCTGGCCCCGGTTGCGGAGTTCAAAGGCCTGCCCGGGCGGGGGCTGTCCGCCATGGTCGAAGGCCGGGCGCTGCTGGTGGGCTCGCCCCGCCTGATGGCGGAACAGGGCATCGACATGACCGCCTTCCAGGCCGAAGCCGATGCCCACGAAAGCCAGGGCCGCACCGTCATGTGGGCGGCGGAGGAAGACCGCGCGCTCGGCATTATTGCTGTGGCCGATCCGGTCAAGGACAGCGCCACCCGCGCGGTCGCCGGGCTGAAGGCGCTGGGCATCGAGACCGTCATGCTGACCGGCGACAACGCCCGTGCTGCCGCCGCGGTCGCCGGAACCGTGGGTGTGGACCGGGTGGTGGCGGAGGTGCTGCCCGAGGACAAGGCCGCGGAGATCGCCACGCTCAAGGGCGAGGGCAGGGTGGTCGCCATGGGGGGCGATGGCGTCAACGATGCGCCGGCTTTGGCCGCAGCTGATATAGGCATCGCCATGGGTACCGGCACCGACGTGGCCATGCAGGCCGCCGGGATCACCCTGGTCAAGGGCGACCCCGGGCTGCTGCCTGCCGCCCTTTCGGTGTCGCGGGCGACCTACGCCAAAATCCGCCAGAACCTGTTCTGGGCCTTCGTCTACAACGTGGTCGGCCTGCCGCTGGCGGCGATGGGCGAGCTGAGCCCGGTGGTGGCCGGTGCGGCGATGGCCCTGTCGAGCGTGAGCGTGGTCACC
>JAEZFE010000098.1 GCA_023437865.1 Pseudomonadota bacterium
GCGTTGGTCCTGGGCCGGATGGTGCGCAATCTGGTGCACAATGCCCTCCGCTATACCACGCAGGGCGGCGTTCTGCTGGCTCTGCGGCGACGGTCCTGCTGCTACCAGATTGAGAGTTGGGATACCGGCATCGGCATTCCCGCAGACAAGCTGGTGCTGATCGAATTCTACCAAATCGGCAATACTGACCGTGATCATGACCTTGGCCTCGGCCTGGCTATCGTCGCGCGCCTTGCCGGAGCCTTAGACATGCCGGTCAGCGCGGTTTCGCGCCCGGGCCGGGGCTCGTTGTTCAGGGTCCACATGTCACGCGCCGAGGCGTTTCCCTTCGGCTAGGGCCGCCGACACTAGATTACGCAATCCCTCCCCAGAAATAGGTTTGTGGGCGATAGTCAGCCCGCTGCGCTCCACTTCGGCTATGCGCTCGGGCGCGGTGTCACCAGTGACGATGATGGCGGGCAGGGCCCGCCCGCAGGCTTGCTGGATGGCCTGCACCGCCTCGGTGCCCGTATGCCCCCCTTGCAAGCGATAATCCGCGATGATGGCGTCGGGCGCCCCTTGGCGCTCGACTTGACCCAAGGCTTCGCTGACATCGGCGGCGGCAAACACGCCATATCCCCAGTCGCGCAGCAGAATTTCCAATCCACTGCGCACAATGGGTTCGTCATCGATGACCAGCACCGTGGAACTGGCGACGTCCCCAATCTCGCCTCGGGGCGCCATCGGGGCGGCCACGACGGCGGCTTCCGCGATGCGCGGCAGGTCGATGGAAAAGCAGGTGCCCTGCCCCACCACTGAGCGCACCGTCAGCTCATGGCCCAACAGATCCAGCAACCGGCGGACGATGGACAGTCCGAGCCCCAAGCCTTTGGCACGGTCGCGCTCGGGATTGCCCAGTTGATGGAACTCCTGGAAAATGGCCTCGGTTTGATCGGCGGGAATGCCGATGCCGGTGTCGAGCACCTGCAGCAGCAGACGGTCACCGCGCCGGCGGCAACCCACCAGGATGCCGCCGCTTTCGGTGTACCGGATGGCGTTTTCGATCAGGTTACGAAGCACCCTCTCCATCAATTGGGGGTCGGTGATAGTCCAACTGCCACACCCCGCCGAAGCAATCCTGAGGCCCTTGCGGCGGGCACTCTCGCGATACTCCCCGACCAGCCGCCCGCAGATGGACGACAGACTGCACGGCTGCGGCTTGGCGAAGACGACACCAGCGTCCAACCTGGAAATGTCAAGCAGGCTTTCCAGCAACATCTGCAACGCGTCCAGCGACTGCTTCATGCGCACGACCACCTGCCCAGCCGGGTGGCCCTTGAGCCGGCTTTGCAGCGCACCGGTGAACAGGAGCAGCGCCTGCACCGGCTGGCGCAGATCGTGCGACGCCGCGGCCAGGAACGAGGTCTTGGCCCGGCTGGCGCTCTCGGCTTGCTCCTTGGCCTGGCGTAGTTGCTCGACCATGGCACGCCGTTCGGTGATGTCGCGGGCCAGCCCGACAATGCCGGTCACCTCACCAGTGCTGGCACGCAAAGGGATCTTGCTGGTCAGGTACCAGCGCATCATTCCGCTGTCGCCCTCGGACACCATTTCCTCGAACACCTTGACTTCGCCGCGCAGCATGACCTCCAGGTCCGTCATACGCATCCGCTGGGCCTCGGCCGTAGGCATCAGGTCGAAATCGGTCTTGCCGACGATGTCGCCCTCGACTCCCAGTGCCCGCGCGGTGGCCCGGTTGGCGACCAGATAGCGGCCCTCGCGGTCCTTATGGAAAAACGGATCAGGAATGCCCTCCACCACGGCATTGAGCAATGCCAGGCTTTGCTCCAGTTCGGCTTGCGCCCTGCGCAAAGCCACCTCGGATTCCTTTCGGCGTGTGATGTCGCGCATCATGCCGGTGAAGAAGCGCCGCTTACCGTCCCACCATTCGGCGACTGTGAGATCCAGTGGTACCGGCTGACCATCCTTGCGAGCCCCGATGACTTCGCGGCCAATCCCGATGATATGGGCCTCACCCGTCTCCCGGAAGCGCTGGAGGTAGTCATCGTGCCGGCTGCGGTCGGGTTCGCCCATCAGAATGGAAATGTTGCGGCCGATCGCTTCCTTCGCCGTATAGCCAAAGATCCGCTCCGCCGCCGGATTGTAACGTTCAATCACGCCATACTCGTCGATCACCACCACCGCATCGGCAGCGGTATTAAGCACCGCGCGGTGGCGCGCTTCGGAACGGGCCAAGGCCAGCTCAGCCATTTTGCGTTCGGTGATCTCCATGGCGGCATAGGCCGCCCCCACCACCTGACCGTGTTCGTAGAGCGGCTCGACCGAAACGTCGAAATAACGTTGGCAACCGACAATATTGACCGCCAATTCCCACCGCCGGCTCTCGCCGGTCGCCATCACTTCGCGCTTTTGCGCCATGTGGGGCTCGGCCGCTTCCGCCCCCCACAAATCGCTGTCGCAACGGCCGATATAATCCTGCGGGGTCAGCGGCGCGGGCGGGTTGACAATCCAAGTGTAGCGC
>JAEZFE010000434.1 GCA_023437865.1 Pseudomonadota bacterium
GTGCGGTTGAGCAGGCGCACGCCCAGGCGGGCTTCGAGCGCGGCCAGCCGGCGGCTGACCGCCGGAGCGGTGACGCCGAGGTCCTGGGCCGCCGCAGCCAGGGTTGAATGGCGCGCCAGCACGACGAAGAAGGCGAGATCAGACGTGTTTTCCATGGTGCCATTATTGCGTTAAATGCATGAGTGAGTGGAGCATAGCGATATTTAATGGGGCCACAGGCACTAATATGCTGCCCCGGCCCTTCACTACGTCGCCGCGCCGCCATCATGAACCTCGTCATCAGCTCGCTGCCCGCCCTCGCGCTCGGGGCCCCCCAGGGCTTCTTCGGCGGGGTGTTCGGCATCGGCGGCGGCATCATCGCCATCCCGGTCCTGGTCCTGGGCTTCGGCATGGACCAGCCCACCGCCCAGGGCACGGCGCTGGCCATGATGGTCCCCAATCTGGTGATGGCGTGGTGGCGTTATGCCCGTCACAACGCGGTGGGAATCAGTTGGACGGCGGCGGGCATTGCCGCCGTGGCGACACTGACCACCTGGGGCGCCGCGCGCCTGGCCCAGCATCTCGACCCCGCCGCCTTGCAGGTGGCGTTCGCGCTGTTCCTGATGGTACTGGGCGTGGCGCAGTTGCCGGCCCGCTCCCAAACGCCCGCCCACCCGCCTCTGCACGCCCGCTTCATGCCGCTGGTCGGCGTGGTCGGCGGCGGCAGCATGGGTCTGTTGGGCGTGGGCGGCGGGCTGGTCGCCACCCCCATGCTCACCGGCATGTTCGGCCTGAGCCAGCGCGCCGCCCAGAGCATCGCCCTGGCGCTGGTCACCCCCAGCTCGGCGGCCGCCCTGAGCGCCTATGCCGAGCACCAGCGGGTGGATTGGCCCTTGGGCCTGGCCCTGGCGGCGGGCGGCATCGCCACCGTCTCGGCGGGGGTGGCGGTCGCCCATTCCTGTTCGGAAGCGACGCTGCGCCGGGCCTTCGGCATCATGCTGATCGTCACCGGCCTCATCTTCCTGCTGCGGCGGCTGGTTTAGGAGGGAACCTTGAAGATACTGCGCCTCGACCATCTGGTGCTGACCGTGGCCAGTATCCCGGCCACCTGCGATTTCTACGGGCGGGTGCTGGGGATGGAAACCGTGACCTTTGGTCAGGGCCGGGTCGCGCTGGCCTTCGGGCAGCAGAAGATCAACCTGCACCAGGCGGGCCGCGAGTTCGAGCCCAAGGCCCTGCGCCCCACCCCGGGTTCCGCTGATCTGTGCCTGATCGCCGAGACCGACCTGGCTGCCGTGCTGGCCCATTTGCAGGCCGAAGGCGTCGCAATCGAGGAAGGCCCGGTGGCCCGCACCGGCGCCACCGGGCCCATCCGCTCGGTCTATTTCCGCGATCCCGACGGCAATCTGATCGAGATTTCCAACATCCTCAGCTGATCTGCAGCTTGCGCCCGGCGCCCAGGCCCGCCACCGCCGCCGCCACCGAGACGGCGGCCATCAGCGGGCCGGCCTGTTCCCAGCCCCCCACGGCCTCGCGCAGCAGCCCGCGCGCCAGCGGACAGAAGGCGGCAAGGGTGTAGCCGACGCTTTGTGCCATGCTGGAAAGCTGGGCCGCCACATGGCTGTCCCTGGCGCGGAGCACGATCAGGGTGAGCGCCAGCGAGAACGCCCCGCCCTGCCCGACGCCCAGCAGCGCCGCCCACAGCCAAACCGCGCCGAGCGATCCGTACAGGCAGCCCAGGAAGCCCGCCAGGGTGCAAGCCATGACGGCCAGGACCGCCAGACGCTGGTCGCGCATTCTGCCGGCCACCAACGGCGTTCCCAGCGCGGCAGGCAATTGCATCCCCACCGAGAACGACAGCACCCAGCCGGCCAGGGCCGGATCCAGTCCACGCTCGCGCAGGATCGGCGCCAGCCATCCGAACGCCGCGTAGGCCAGCGAGCTTTGAAGCCCCATGAACAGGGTGACCTGCCAGGCCAGCCCCTGGCGCCACAGCCCGCGCACCTTTGCCGGCGGTGGCGCGGCGGCGGCGCCCTTCCGGGGCAGGGTGAACCACCACACGCCGGCGGCAAGGGCGGCGGGCAACGCCCAGGCGCCCAGCGCCAGTGACCACGCCCCGCCGAGGAACCCCGTCATCGGCACCATGACGCCGGCGGCGAAGGCGGCGCCCCAGCACAGGCACATGGTGAACAGGCCGGTCATCAGCGTGCCGTGGTCCTTGAAGTCACGCTTGACCAGACCGGGCAGCAGCACCCCGACGATGCCGATGGACGCGCCCGCCAAGGCGGTGCCCAGGAACAGCGGCAGCGGCGCGGCGAAGGCCCGCAAGGCCAAGGCGCCGACCATCACCATCACCCAGGCCAGCACCACCCGCTCGGGGCCGAAGCGGCGCGCAAGGCCGGGCGCGAACGGCCCGGCCAAACCCATGCACAGCACCGGGAGCATGGTGAGGAAGCTGCTCCACGCCCCCAGGGACGGCAAATCGGCGCGGATTTCCGGCAGCACCGGCCCCACGCTGGTCAGCGGCGGGCGCATATTGCACGCCACCACCAGCATGGCGACGGCCAGCAGCCAACGCGGCAAGGCCGGGGGTGGCGGGGTTTGCGGCGCGTCCTCGGCGTCGATCAGCAGCTCGTCGGCCAGTTCGGGGGCCAGTTCAGGGGAAGCCATAGATCAACGCTCCAGCAGGGTATCGAGGGTATCGAGCAGCGGATCGAACAAGCCGCGCACCGCCAGCGCGGCGCCGTCGGCGTCTTGGCGGGCGATGGCGTCGAGCACCGCGCGGTGCTGGGCCTCGCCGGGCTCGGGCAGATCGGCATCGCCGATGGAGCGGCGGATACAGCCCCGGATGGCGGCGGAGAAGTACAGATAGAGCTCCTCGAGCGCCGGATTGCCGGCGGCGGCCACCATGGCGTGGTGGAAGGCGAAATCGTGCTCGACGTATTCCTCCACCTTGCCCTCGGCCACCAGCCCCACGCAGCGGCTTCGGCACTCCTCCATGGCGGTCAGATCGTCGTCGCGGCGGCGGCTGGCGGCCAGCCGGGCGGCGGCCTCCTCCAGGGCGCAGCGCACTTCGATCTGGTCGCGCAGAGACGTGCGGGCGATCTTGCGCAGGGTCTCGGCCCCATCGGCGGCGGCACGTACATAGGTGCCGTCGCCCTGGCGAACCTCCAGCATGCCGGCATGGGCCAGACAGCGCACCGCCTCGCGCACCGTGTTGCGGCTGACCCCCAACTGGCGCACCAGTTCGACCTCGGGCGGAATTCGCCCCCCCAAGGGCCAGGCCCCTTCCACGATGCGGGCACGCAGCGCGTCGGCAGTGCGTTCCACCAGTGAGCGGCGTTCGATGGCGATGGGGGTCATGGGCCGGCCCTGCGATGAAAGGATGATCCAATCATCCTACCTTTAAAACGCCGCGGCGCAAGAGAGAGCAAATGGCAAATGCATATAGCCACCTCCGGCCTCCTTGACTCCCGCCGCCTGTGTTCTTAGAACATTCTCAGAACAATGATGGATATTCCCATGCCCTCACCCAAGCTTTCTCAGCTTCGCGCCCGCGTCGCCGCTTTGGAAGGGATCGGCCACGACGTGGTGGCCGGCGTGGTCAGCCTGGGCGTGCCCGAGATGGATGCAGGCCTACCGTGGGGCGGCTTGCCGCTTGGCTGCCTGCATGAAGTATCCGCCGCCCCCGGCCTGGTGGAGGACGGCGCCGCCCTGGGTTTCACCGCCCACATGCTGGGCCGCCTGACCGCAAGCCGCAGCAAGCCGGTGCTGTGGGTGGCCGGCACCGACGATCTGTACGCCCCGGGACTGGCCGGCCTGGACCTGCCGGCCTCGCGGCTGGTGGTGGTGCGCCCGGTCAAGGCCGCCCACACCCTGTGGGCGCTGGAAGAGGCGGTGCGCTGCAAGGCCCTGGCCGCCGTTTTGGGCGACGTGCGGTCGCTGGATTTCACCGCCGCCCGCCGGCTGCAACTGGCGGCGCGAGAATCCGGAGTGACCGCCTTGATCCTGAACCGGGGCCAAAGCGTCGGCACGGCGGTAACACGCTGGCGGGTCGGGCCGCTGCCCAGTCTGGGACCGGCGGAGATGGGAGTCGGCGCATGGCGCTGGCGGATCGAGCTGACCCGCTGCCGGGGGCGCGGACTGGAGGAGGCCAGCGCCGTGTGGGAGGTGGAGTGGTGTGATGAGACCCGCGCTCTTCGTGTGTCAGCCGCCCCCGCTTCCGGTCGAGCGGCGGAACCTGCTCGCCGTGCTCACCGCTTCCGCGATGCAGGATAGGCCGGGAACCTGCCTGCCGGCAGCCTGCATCTGTTGAGAGCGGCATAAGTTATAGCCCTTATGCCACTCTCAATCCTTGAAACTTCCCCATCGGAAGTGGCACCCTAGGCGCCAACGAGGCTCGATCCACAGGTCGGCAGAAAGCCATGGCAGTGGACCCTTACGACAACCGGCTTGAGAGACTTCACCACCGCTTGCATATGCTTGGCAAATTGCTGAGCGCGTTGTGTTGCGTGTGGATCGCCGTGGTCGGCACCGTACTGGTGCGCGATCTGACACCCAACGACCTCGAACACCACCGGGCCCCCGTCATCCAGGACCGCGTCTCGACTTGCCAAGGCGAGTTCGCGCAGCGCTACGCCTGCGCCGACGCCATCCTGATCAATGGCCAGCACAACGGCGCCACCGAAATACTGACCCGCATGGGCGTGACCATGATCCTGCCCACCATAGCCTGGATCATGTGGCGCGGGGTGATGGCCCGCGCCGAAAAGCTGCTGTAGCCTCTCTTCCCTTGCCGGTGCCCACCCCTACCCTGCGTGCCACGCCAAAGCTGCGGCTTAGCCGGGCGGTGCGGCCAGCACCCAGGCGCGGATGAGTTGGGCATGGCGGACGCGGTATTCGAATTCGCAGCGAAACTCTTTTTGGGGATGTTAATACAGCACCGTGACCAGCGGCGGGACCGAGGCCATCCGGATGCCCAGCACGCTGGTGATGGCGGTAAGCGCCACTTCCGGATTGCGGCTATCGAAGACACCGCTGACCGTCCGCTCCGCCAGTTCATCGCTGGCAATCACGATGCGGCCATGCCGGTAGGCATTCAGTTCCGCCACCACCTCGGCCAGCGGAACACGGTCGAACACCAGGCTGCCCTGACGCCAGGCGGCCGCCATATCCGGATTGACAGGCCGCACTGCGCCCAATCCGGCTTCGCTGTAGCGCACGGACTGGCCCGGCCAAACGACAACCTGCGAGCCGCGCTGCGTGGTCACCTCGACGCTGTGCTCAACCACGGTGACATCGACCGATTGGGACCGGCGCCGGACCGTGAACTGGGTCCCGAGGGCGCGGGTCGTCCCATTGTCCGCCACGACGACGAACGGACGGCGTTCGCCCCCACTCAGCGGCTTGGGGGAGAAATAAGCCTGGCCGGAGAGTAACTCGACCTCACGGGTGCGGTCCGAATATCGCACCGAGATTGCACTCTCGGGCCCAAGCTCGACGGTGCTGCCGTCGGCCAGGGTAACGGCGCGCTGCTCGCCGGGACGGGTGTTATAATCCGAAGTCAGCATGGTCAGCGGGTCGCCCAGCCAGAAGGCACCAACAGCCGCGATCATCGCCAGACTGGCGGCCAGGGCGGCGGCGTGCCGCCAGACAGCGCGCGGGCGGGCGGGCTGCACAAAGCTGCGAACCAGCGCGCCAGGGTTGGAGCCCAGCAGGCCCATACGGGTCCAGGCGGCCTCGGCTTCGGCCAGCGCCGCACCGTGGGAAGATGACTCGGCCAGCCAGCAGGCAAGCGCACGCTGTTCGGCCCGGCTTAGGGGCGCGCCGTTCTGCCGCACCACCCATTCCGCCGCCGCCTCGTCAATGGCATCTTGTCGTTGTTCAGCGCTGGTCACGCTTTGATCCTGCCGCTTCCACGGGTGGGTCCCGCTCCTTAACCTAAGACGATTGCAAGCCACCGTTCCGTCATCGGTGCTCATCAATATTTATTGGGTCCGAAGTCGCTGGGTCACATGCTTGATGGCTTTGGCCAGATGTTTCTGGACCGAACTGTCGGAAATCTCCAGCCGGTTCGCCACCTGCCGATATGTCAGCCCTTCGATACGCACCAAGGCGAAAATTTCCCGAGTCCGCTCCGGCAGTTCGAGCAATGCTTCACGCACGCGGTCGAGTTCATTCTGCGCGGTGGCAGCCCTCTCGGGCGAGGGGCGTTCGTCCACGATCTCGACCACTGCCTCATCAAACGATGGATCCGTCTTTTCACGTTGTTGAAGGCGGATGTGATCGACCATCAGATTATGGGCGGTGCGGTACAGGTAAGCCCGTTCATGGACCATCCCAGCCGCCCCCTGTTCGGCAATGCGTAGGAATGTGTCCTGGGTCAGGTCCGCCGCAACTTCGGCGTCGCGTAATTTTCTCGTGAGGTAGGCCTGCAACTCACGGCGATACGCGAGAAACAGCCGCTTGATATCCTGGCCTGCCAATGACGCCGCCCGCTAACCAGTCCGACCGATACCTCCACCATACATGCGAGTAATTCTTAATTGCAACGCCTGATGGCAGCAGACCTCCGTCTAAGGTATGGTTTGCACGCTTTTACCTGCACCGCAAGGCTCTTCCCCGAAATCACCACGCCGAAGGACGGCCAAGGAGTGGGCGCAAAGCGTACGGTGTTCATCTTATTTCCGCCGCCCGATGAGCATGATAACCTCTTGCACTTGGGGAATGGCGGACGTCGTAGTCTTCTGGGGTTATTGGTGAATGACGCATATGGAGACGGCGTTGCCGCCGCAAACGGGGGCGGCAGCGGGTTTTGATCCGTCTGTTCTTCTGGAGTTGGTCCAGAAGGTTCGCGAGTCCCTGTACATCGTCCGCGATCGGGAAGGCCGCCTGGGGGCGTCGATACGCCCGCCCTCCCTGGCGGGCAGCGGGCTGGAGCCGGTTGCGACCCTGCCGCCCCTGTACCCTGAATGGCTGGGAGATCGCGGTTTTCAGGAAGCCCATGGTTGCCGTTTCGCCTATGTGGCCGGCGAGATGGCCCAGGGCATCGCCACGCCCGCGATGACCGTGGCCGCCGCCCGTGCCGGTCTGCTGGGCTTCTTCGGCAGCGCCGGCCTACCGCCGCAGCGGGTGCTGGAGGGAATCGCGGAGATCCGCGCGGCCTTGGGTGACGCGTCCTGCTGGGGCGCCAACCTGATCCACAGTCCCAACGACCCGGCCCTGGAAGCCGAAATCGCCCGGCTGTTCCACCAGCACGGCGTGCGGCGGGTTTCCGCCTCGGCCTTCATGGCGCTAACCCCTTCGGTGGTCGAACTGGCGGTCAGGGGCTTGAGCCGCGATCCGGCCACCGGCGCGGTGCGGCGCCTAACCCATATCTTCGCCAAGGTGTCGCGTGCGGAAGTCGCCCGCGCCTTCATGGCGCCCGCACCGCAACGCATGCTGGCCGATTTGGTCGCCAAAGGCGCCATCACCGCCGCCGAGGCCGATCTCGCCGAGACCCTGCCGGTGGCCGAGGACATCACCGTCGAGGGCGATTCCGGCGGCCACACCGACAACCGCCCGCTGACCGTCCTGTTCCCGATCATCCAGGCGCTGCGCGACGACATGGTCGCCCGTCACGGCTACGAGCGCACGATCCGCGTGGGCGCGGCGGGCGGCCTGGGGACCCCGGCAGCCCTGGCCGGCGCTTTCGCCATGGGCGCGGCCTATGTGGTGACCGGTTCGGTCAACCAGTCGGCGGTGGAAGCCGGGCAGCCGCTGTCGGTCCGCACGATGCTGGCCAGCCTCGCCAGTACCGACGTCACCATGGCGCCAGCCGCCGACATGTTCGA
This sequence comes from Pseudomonadota bacterium, assembly GCA_023437865.1. Taxonomy (GTDB): domain Bacteria; phylum Pseudomonadota; class Alphaproteobacteria; order Rhodospirillales; family Magnetospirillaceae; genus Magnetospirillum. The sequence continues at coordinate 7,812 of JAEZFE010000434.1, forward strand.
GATGGGCGTGAAGGTCCAAGTGATGAAGCGGGGGACCATGTTCCCCTTCCGCGCCCAGCGCTTGTACGACCTCTATTGCCGCCATGCCAGGCTCGACGACATTCCCGCCGCTGACCGCGCCGCGCTGGAGAAGGACGTGTTCCAGGCGCCGCTGGACGCCATCTGGCGGCAGACCCGCGAGCATTTCGCCGCCCGCGACCCGGCGGAAGTCACCCGCGCCGAGGCCGATCCCCGCCATCGCATGGCGTTGGTGTTCCGCTGGTACTTGTTCCACGCCGCCCGCTGGCCCATGCAAGACGAGACCGGGCGCCAGCACGACTTCCAGGTCTGGTGCGGGCCGGCCATGGGCGCCTTCAACGACTGGGTGAAGGGAAGTTTCCTCGAACCGGTCGAGAACCGCACCGTCGAGCAGATCGCCCGCAACCTGCTGGAGGGCGCCGCTGTGGTGACCCGCGCCCAGCAGATGCGCAATGCGGGACTGCCAGTGCCGGCGGCGGCCTTCACCTGGGTGCCCCGCCGGCTGTCCTGACACACTCACCGCCTCCCCCTTCCCTGCATCGAGACCGCCATGAAGAGCCGCCACCCCATTGCCATCGTCGGCATCGGCGCCATGTTCCCCGGCTCCGGGACCACACACGGGTTCTGGCGGGACATTCTCGCTGGCCGCGACTGCATCGGCGACGTGCCGTCCACCCACTGGCTGGTGGAGGATTTCTACGATCCCGATCCCACCGCGCAAGACAAGACCTATTGCCGCCGTGGCGCCTTCCTGCCGCCGGCCACGCTGGATCCGCTGGAATTTGGCATTCCGCCCCAGGCGCTGTCGGCCACTGACACCGCCCAGCTGCTGGCGCTGATCGTCGCCAAGGAGACGCTGGACGAGGCGTGTCGCTCCCATTTCCGCGCCATCGACCGCAGCCGCACCAGCATCGTGCTGGGCGTTGCCTCGGCCACCGAACTGGTGGGCACCATGGGCGCGCGCCTGCAACGGCCGGTCTGGGTCAAGGCCCTGCGCGAGGCCGGCTTGCCCGAGGACGAGGTCACCGCCATCTGCGACCGCATCTCATCGCATTACGTCGAATGGCAGGAAAGTTCGTTCCCCGGCGTGCTCGGCAACGTGGTGGCGGGGCGCATCGCCAACCGGCTGGACCTGGGCGGCACCAATTGCGTCACCGACGCGGCCTGCGCCAGCTCCCTGTCCGCCCTGCTGATGGCGATGAACGAGCTGGAGTTGGGCCATTCGGACATGGTCATCAGCGGCGGCGTCGACGCGTTGAACGACATCTTCATGTTCATGTGCTTCAGCAAGACCCCGGCGCTGTCAAAGACCGGCGACTGCCGCCCGTTCTCGGATGCCTCCGACGGCACCATCGTCGGCGAGGGATTGGGCATGGTCGCCCTGCGCCGGCTGGAAGATGCCGAGCGCGACGGCAACCACATCTTCGCCGTCATCAAGGGTATCGGTTCGGCCTCGGACGGCCGCGCCACCAGCGTCTACGCCCCCCGGCCAGAAGGCCAGGCCATGGCGCTGCGCCGCGCCTATGCCGATGCCGGATACGAACCCCGCAGCGTCGAGTTGGTCGAGGCCCACGGCACCGGCACCCGCGCCGGCGACGTGGCCGAGTTCACCGCCCTGACCCAGGTGTTCCGCGAATCCGACGGCGAGACCACGGGGTGGTGCGCCATCGGCTCCGTCAAATCACAGATGGGCCATACCAAGGCCGCCGCCGGCTCCGCCGGATTGCTGAAAGCCACCTTGTGGCTGCACCAGAAGGTGCTGCCG
>JAEZFE010000447.1 GCA_023437865.1 Pseudomonadota bacterium
ATCCAGGCCGTGGGCGGACTTGTGGATGGGGAGCAGGTTGCCATGGCCGAGGACCGGTCGAGCCGCGTGGGCTTCGCCGACGATGAAGAACAGTTCGTCGCTTTCCGGTTGATGAACGAGGAGTATGGCGTGCCCATCGAGGCGGTTCAGGAGATCGTCCGGGTGCCGGATGAGCTGACCAGGGTGCCCAAGACCCCTGATTTCATCGAGGGCGTGGTCAATCTGCGCGGCGTCGTCCTGCCGGTGGTGGACCAGCGCCGCCGCTTCGGCCTGCCGCCCATGGAGCGGAACGACCGTCAGCGCATCATGGTCTACACCATTCGCGGCGTGCGCACCGGCTTCATCGTCGACTCGGTGTCCGAGGTCATGCGCATTCCCGCTTCGGTGATCGGCAATGCGCCGTCCTTGTCTGAGGAACAGCAGCGCCTGATCCGCCGTGTCGCCAACATCGAAAAGCAGCACCGCATGATCCTGCTGTTGGACGTGGATCAGTTGCTGGATGTCAAGGAACTGGCCGCCGTCGGCTGTGCGGGGAACTGAAACGCGTGCGGGGAGCCCCCAGGGGCTCTCCGCCGTCGCGCGCTTTTGATTGCTAGGCGGTGCCATGGCCAAGGTCCTGATCGTCGATGATTCCGCTCTGATGCGGCGTCACCTTAGGGAAATCCTCGAGGTTCGGGGACAGCACGAGGTGCTGCTTGCACGCAACGGCGCCGAGGCCCTGTCGGCGCTCGAGACATTTGATCCCGACGTCATCACGCTTGACATCAACATGCCCGAGATGGACGGGTTGACCTGCCTGTCTCGCATCATGGCTGAGCGGCCCAAGCCGGTGGTCATGGTGTCCTCGCTGACCGAGGAAGGCGCCGAGGCGACGCTTCAGGCGCTTGCCTTGGGTGCGGTGGATTTCGTGCAGAAGCCGGAAGGCACCATTTCCCTGAACGTCGCCCGCATTGAGGACCAGATCCTGCAAAAGGTGGCAGCCGCCAGCCGCGCCCGCATCCGGCGCTCGGTCGGCCTGACCAGCCGTCTGCGCGCGCAGTCCAGCAAGGCAAAGCCCAAGCCGCGCGAACGCTGCGCCGTCGGGCTGGGCCAATTGGATGGCGGCGAACTGGGCGCGGTGCTGATCGGCGTGTCCACTGGCGGCCCGGGCACGCTTGAGGAGGTGCTGCCGCGCATCCCGGCGGACTTTCCCTGGCCGATTGTGGTGGCCCAGCATATGCCGGGCAGCTTCACCGGGGTGTTCGCCCGCCGGCTGAACGACATTTGCAATCTGACCGTGGTCGAGGCGTCGGCACAGACGCCGCTGGAACCCGGAATCATCTACATCGGCAAGGGCGACGCCGACGTGGTGATCGGCAAACGCGCCACCCGTTTCGTGGTCAACCCCATGCCGGCGGGCAGCCAGTACCTCTGGCATCCCAGCGTCACCCGCCTAGTGGAGAGTGCCGCGCACGCGCTTCCGGCCTCGCGGCTGATCGGCGTCATGCTGACCGGCATGGGCGATGATGGCGCCCAGGCCATGACCGACCTCAAGCGGGCCGGCGGCCGCACCATTGCGCAGGATGAAGCGACTTCGGTGGTGTGGGGCATGCCGGGCGAGCTGTCCAAGCGGGGTGGCGCCAGTCTGGTGCTGCCTGCCAGTCGCATCGCCGGCCAGTTATCCGCGTGGCTCACGCGGCCGGGCCAGGAAAAGGAGACGCGTCATGGGGCTGGTTAAGACTAAGGGACTCCCTTCGGCTCCGGCCATTGACGCCGCCGTGCCCGACCGCTCCGCCTTGCTCGCCGACCTGGCTTCCGCCGAAACGGGCGTCCGCCGTGCCGCCGCCCGCGCCCTGGCCGGCGACCCCCAGGCCGCCATGGCGTTGTGCGACCGCCTGGAAGTCGAGGCAAGCCCCAGCGTGCGGGCTGTCCTATTCGCTTCGCTAATCCGCCTGCAGGACGCCGCCGTGGCGCGCCGTCTCGCCGAGCACCTGCGCAGCGACGACGCCGCCCTGCGCAACGGCGCCATCGAGGCGCTGCAGGAAATGCCCGAGGCGGTGGCGCCCCATATCCGTGACCTGCTGGCCGATGACGACAGCGACGTGCGTATCTTTGCCGTCAATATCCTGGGAGCGCTGCGCCATGCCGGTGCTCCGCGGTGGCTGGCCGAGGTGGTGCGGTCCGACACTCACGTCAATGTCTGCGCCGCGGCGGTGGACGCTCTGGTCGAGATCGGCGGGCTTGACGAGATCGAGGCGCTGGAGGGCCTGCGCGCCCGCTTCCCCGCAGATGCCTTCATGGGGTTCGCGATCGATACGGCAATCCGACGGATTCGGGGACAATGAACATGGTCTCCGCCAGGGTCGCCAAGGATGGCTTTGTCATTAAGGATGAAGAATACGCAAAATTTTGCGAATTCTTCTATCGGAAGACGGGCATCCAGTTCCAGGAAAACAAGAAGTATTATGTTGAGCGGCGCATCGCCGACCGCATCGCCAAGACGGGGTCTGAGAGCTTCCGCGATTACTTCACCTTCGTCCGCTTTCAGGCGACCGGCGAGGAGTTGCAGCAGCTCGTCAACGCCATGACCGTTAACGAGACCTATTTCTTCCGCGAGGATTATCAGTTCACGGCGCTGGTTCGCGGGGTTCTCCCCCTGCTGGCCCGCGACAAGGATCCGCGCGATCCCATACGCATCTGGTCCATTCCCTGCTCGTCGGGCGAGGAGCCCTATTCCATCGCCATCAGCATCCTGGAGAATTGGGACCAGTCGGACAGTTGGGACATCGAGATCCACGCCTCGGACATCGACAGCAAGATCCTGGCCGAGGCCCGTGCGGGCCGGTTCGGCGCCCGTTCGCTGCAGCGCGTGTCGCCCCACCTGGTCTCGAAATATTTCGTGCCGCTGGGCGAGGGTTGCTACCAAATCCGCGACGAGCTGCGTGAATCGATCGACTTCTCGCTGGTCAATGTGGTCGATCCCGCGCACACGCGGCGCTTCCGCGGCATCGACGTCATT
>JAEZFE010000468.1 GCA_023437865.1 Pseudomonadota bacterium
TGAGCACCCGACGCGGATCATCGTCACCCATGCCGCCGCGCTGCCCGAGTGGGTTGAGTATTCTGATTGGACCGCGAGCGGTTATAGGCGCCTGGATTTCCGAGGGCGCCCGATGCAGCGGCGCGACAATCCCGACGATGTGAACCCGTATGACATCTTGCCGTTCATCGGCCTGTTCGACCGCGCGCCGGATGATGAGTTTTTCCTTCCCGGTGGCGATGACCTGGTTAGCTCCCAGGAGGCGCTTAACGTCGCCCTGGTGAACCTGCAAAGGGCTGTGGAACTCCAGTCTCATGGGCAGTCTTGGGCCACTGGCCTAACCCCAGGCGATGCGCTCCGCAGCGGCCCCGACCACACCATCATTCTGCCTGAGGGCTCACAGTTCGGCTTCGCCGCTCCGAATACTCCGGTTGGCGCATGCCTCCAATTCATTGAGTTCCTGCTTCGCCAAACCGCCATCGCCAACGACCTGTCAGCCGACGTTTTCGACTTGAGCAAGCGCAGCGAATCCGGCGCAGCGAAGCTCATGGAGTCCCGCGACCTCATCGAAGCCCGGCAGGACGATATTGAGCTATGGCGCCGCTATGAGGCGCGCCTGTTCGAGGTGCTGAAAGCAGTCGTCAACACTCACTCGCCCGGCACCATCCCCCAGGACGCGCGCCTTCGTGTGGACTTTGGCGAGCCCCAGGAAACGCTATCAGAGAACGCCAGGATCGAGGCTTACGCCCGCCGCATCTCGTTGGGCATGTGGAGCCCAGTAGACGCGCTGATGGCAGACAACCGCGACCTTAAGACCCGCGAGGAGGCCGCCGCGATCCTCGAAATGCGGAAGGCGGAAACCGCCCGTTTCCTCCCGACCACAACCACTCCCGCCTATGGCACCCCAGGACAGTAACCTATGACCGAACAGAATCCGGCCCCGGAGTCCGACATCTCCGCACCCGCTTTCGTCGCCAGCGATAAGGCAGACGACATCCGAATCCCGAAGCAGAGGCTAGATGAGGAAGTGGCTAAGCGCCGCGCCTTGGAGGAACAGGTTGCCCACATGGCCGGCGCCATGCTGGCGGGTATCCCTGAGAACCTTAAGGCCCTCATCCCTTCCGAGCTTTCCCCAGCCGCGCAGGTGGCTTGGTTCCTCAAGGCCAAAGAAACCGGCGTCTTTGGCGTCGCTCCCGTGGTGCCAGGAACCGATGAGGGGAAGCCGAAGATCACGCCTAAGGAACCGGACCTATCGACCCTGCCGCCAACGGCACGTATGGCGCGCGCATATAACCAATAAGGAATCTGACTAAATGCTTACTATTCTTGAGCATGCAAAGCTTAATCCGACTCCGCTCTCCAGCGCGATTGTTGAAATTTTCGCTTCCGAAAACCCCATTCTGCTGAATCTCCCATTTGAGAACATCAGCGGCATGGCCTACGTCTACAACCGTGAAGGCACTCTGCCCGGCGTGGCATTTCGCGGCATCAACGAGTCTTATACCGAGTCTACTGGCGTCATTTGCCCGCAGACAGAACGGTTGGCGATTGCTGGCGGTGAGTCCCACTACGATACCGCCCTGGTCAAGACCGGCACGGGAACCAATGATGCCCGCGCCGTCCATGATCGCCTGAAGGCAAAGGCTCTTGCGCTGCGCTGGGCGAAGACCTTCTTTGACGGCGACAGCGAGGCCGATCCTCGCGAATTCGACGGAGTGAACAAGCGCTTGACCGGTGCCCAGCACCTTCAGCTTGCTGTGGGCGGTGCCACCCTGACCCTTGCGAAGGTTGATGAACTGATCGACGCCATCCAGGGCACCCCGAGCGCCCTCATGATGAACAAGGTTATGCGTCGTAAGATCACCAATCTCGCCGCTGGCAGCTCCGCTGTATCCATGACCGTTGACCAGCTAGGCCGCCCGCTCACCACTTATGCCGGCGTGCCGATTCTGGTGGTAGAGGACGACGACGAAGGCAACGCCATCCTTGGCTTTGACGAGGACGACGGCCAGGGCAACCTCGATACCACCAGCATCTACGCTGTGAAGTTCGATATGGGTGCCTTCCATGGCATTCAGGCAGGCCCCGTTGATGCGCGCGACCTGGGCGAACTGCCCACGAAGCCGGCTTACGCCACCCGTATCGAATGGCTGGCCGCCATGGTGCTCAAGCACCCCAAGGCCGCTGCCCGCCTTTCCCGCATCAACAACGCTTAAGGAGTGACGGCCAATGACCGCGATCATCTATGACGCTGCCCTCGTCCTCCGTGACGTTGCTGACGGCGCTGAAACCGCCACCGCTGCCGAAACCGGCATTGCCCTCGACGTTCTCAAGGCAGGCAATTTCAAAGTCATCTTTGATGTGACTGCCCTGGACGCCACCACCGGCAATGAAACTTACGTCCTGGCTGTAGAAACCGACGCAAACACCTCGTTCGGTTCCGCCGTGCAGGTAGGCGCCGTTACCGTCTCGGCAGTGGGGCGCTATGAAGTGCCGCTATCGCAGTGGCAGCTTGCCAAGCTGGACAGCACCGCCGCCGCGATCCGCGTGAATGCCACCCTAGGCGGCACCACGCCGAGCATCACCTACGGGGCCTACATCGTCCCGACCGCGTAAGCGCCCGGCGGCGGGGCGCGGTGGGGTTCTCCCAAGGCCCACCAATCCGCCGCTACTACCCTCGGACGGGGGCCGCGCGTTGCTTCGATGCGCGGGTGCGTCCATGCGGATTAGTCGGAGAGTCCTGCACATAAAAGCAACGCCGACAACCTACGGCCCCCATCTCCGGGGGCGTGGTGGGTATCCTTATGAGTGAGTAGGGCGGGCGCCCTTCGGGGCGCCCGTTGCCTCACCAACCAATCCCCCTAAATGACGGATTTCAAAGATGCCGCTTATCGTAGGCGTGAACTCATATCTGTCCGCCGACGAAGCGGACGAATATTTCTCGGACAGCCTTTATACCGACGCATGGGACACGGCCACTGCCGCCCAGCGCGCGGCGGCGCTAATCATGGCTGCACGCGCCATTGATGCCCAGGACTACCGAGGCAACATCACCAGCGAATCCCAGGCCATGGCGTGGCCGCGCGATGGCGTCTACGACCGCGAGGGGCGCCCGCTAGACCCGCTAGAGGTGCCCCAGATGATCGGATGTGCCCAGGCGGAATGCGCGCTGGCGATCCTCCGCGAAGATCCCGCCGAGGCGCGCGATCCGTCCATGAAGCGCATGAAGGCTGGTAGCGTTGAGGTGGAATACCGCGCCGGGCAGTCCGCTACCGCGCTACGTGGCTCCGTGCTTGCTATGATTAAGCCGTTCCTAAGGGACTACAGCGGCGCTAGCGCCCGGTTGGCCCCATGACCTCGCCCTTAGCTGGCTCCCTCGCCAAACAGGCCGGCGCGGCGCTTAAAGGGCTGATGCTGCCTGCCGTGCTGACGCGCACCTCGCAGGGCGCATATGACCCGATCACAGACACTTACCCCACGACCACGACCGATTACCCCTGCCGGGGCATGGTGGAGGCATACAGCACCTACACAGAGGCGGCGAGGCAGCTACAGCCCCAAGACCGAAAGGTGCTGATCCTGGCCGCAACGCTCGCCACGACGCCAGCGCTGAACGACCGGGTGACGATCAGGGGTGAGACGTTCACCGTGGGCAGGGTGGACACCGACCCCGCTCAGGCCACATGGGTCTTGCAGGGTAGTCGCGTATGATCCGGGCTCTATCCTGCCGCCTGCGTAGCGATGGCACCGCCTGCCGTGCCTACGTGGCGGTGATGGTGGGTGAGTGCCGCATCAACGGCGTGAGGATCATCGAGCGCGCTGACGGCACCCTGTATGCCCAGCTTCCGAATCAGCGCGACTCGGATGGCCGGTGGTTCCCGCTCATTCAGCTACCCGAGGACGTGACCCGGCAGGTGCTGGACGCGGCTATGGAAGCTTATTGGCGAGCGTGAACACCACGGGCACAAAATCTGACTGTCAATGTTGCGCGCGTGTTGCATGGAAAGTGACGCAACACCAGTTAATCCGCTGATTTTAAACGCTTTCTCAGAGTTCCCCATGCAACATGGCTGGTGACACCCGCAAAACCGCCAACCCCGCAGGTTTCCTAGCCTTTCGGGGATTGGCGGGGCGAGGATCGGCCTATTACATCCGTTTTGTGGTCCTGGATGTCGGCGGTTCGAATCCGCTCACTCGCCCCATCCCCCCCTTCGTAGTTCGTCCCTACCTCCACGGCCATCCGAACGGGTGAGCCGCGCCCACTCGTGTGCGCAGGACAACGCCTTGAACTTGCGCCGTTTTCGGCGCTTTCGGGGCTTGCTTACACGATTTTGGTAGTCGCCGGGCCGCGCATTTGGTCAGTCCCTACCGATTATGAACGCGCCGCTACCTCCTACAGAAGGTGGGAGCGGGGGCGCTCTGTCGGATAAAACCAGCCTCAGAAGATGAAACTCGCGGGGAGCGGCACTGCCACTGGCGTGCTCACCTTCGAGCCCAAGTCTGCCCGAAGGCTGCTTATTCGAGCTCGGGGCCAACGCACGGGGACTGATATGCAGAACGTGGAAATGCTTCTGATCGATGCCAACAAGCTGTTCCGGGAAGGATTGAAGAAGCTCCTTGACGGTTCGTCCTTCGTGATCGCCGACGAGGCGGACAGCATGGCCGAGGGCATGCAGCGCCTTGAGCAGGGCATGAAGCCCCGCATCGCGTTGGTCGAGTTCGACGCCGGCACCGATGACATCTCCGTGCTTCAGCAGATGCGCGAGAAGCATCCCGAGCTGAAGCTGGTGGTGCTGGCGGCCAGCACGCGCAACATCCATAATTTGGCGCGGTGCTTCGAGGCCGGCGCCGACGCCTATCTTCTCAAGAACATCTCTCCCGATGCGCTGAAACAGTCGCTCAAACTGGTGCTGCTGGGCGAAAAGGTGTTCCCCACCCGGCTGGCGGCCATGCTGATTTCCGGCCAGGTCGACACCCAGCGGCCAGCCACCGCCTCTCCCGACCTGGAAGGCCTGTCCGAGCGCGAAATCCAGATCCTGCGCTGCCTGCTGAACGGCCACCCCAACAAGGTGATCGCCAAGAAGCTGTCGATCACGGAAGCGACGGTGAAGGTGCACCTGAAGGGCGTCCTCAAGAAGATCAACGCCGCCAACCGGACCCAGGCGGCCATCTGGGCGCTCAACAATGGACTGTCGGCGGAAAACGCCAACATGGTGACGTCCCGGCGCGGCGCGGCATCCGGCGGCCTTTCTCCATCGGCCTCGGTCGAGTTCAATCCTGGCGTTTGAGCGCCAGGAACTCCGACAAAAGCGAATGGCCGGGAGTAATCCCGGCCATTGCCGTTTTGAGACAAAGAAAATGGCCGGGACAAAGAAAAGGGGGCCGAAGCCCCCGTTCTAATGGGTCAGCCCCTTGTCCGGCGGCGGCTCCACCACCTTTTCGCGGCCTCGGCGGGCCAAGGTCTGACGGATCAGTTCGTTCTGACGGGCGGCAAAGACGGCCGCCTCGGTGCGGTTCTGGAATTTCAGCGCCTTCAGGATGGCGCGCACCTTCGTCTTGACGTTGGCTTCGGTCAGGCCCAACGAACGGGCAATGGCGCGGTTGGTCTTGGCCAGCCGCACCTGATCGAGGATGGACAATTCGATGAAGGAAAGCTTTTGCAGAGTGTCGCAGCGCAGCCTGTCGGTGACGATATCCATCACTGCCGCTGATGGCAGGATGGAATAACCGGATTTCGACAGCTGCAGGATGTCGCGCACCCGCTCCATATTGGCATCGGCGAAGATGACGCCATCGACGAATTCCAGAAAGCCGATGGAATCGAGGAATTCCGGCGACCGGATCAGCAGCACGGCTTTATTGTTGCGGCAGAACTCGGCCAGTTCGTCGAGATGGTATTTGGCCAGCTGTTTCATCACCGGATAGGAGACGATGGTCACCTCACCCGGCGAGGCCTCGGGATGCTCGACCAATTGCCGGGGATCGTCGAGGATGCGCACATCCTGCCGCTCGGCCAGGTCGAACCGGCCGACAATTTCGCTGACCATGTGCGTGTCTTCGACGGCGAGAGCCACCGGCACTTGCGAGGCCGGATTCTGGTTCAAGGTCGCGTCGATCATGAAGCACCCCTTCGCTGATGAGAGCCTATGGCACCCGCGTGGCGCTGCCGGGGAAAGCGCCTGGCGAGAGTGGGCGGCGCCTGGACGATCCAGACCATGGCTTGCTCCCTCTCAATTGACGGTGGTTTTGCGGGTGTAGAGCTGCTCGAAGCTGTCGAACTCCTCGTCCGAAAAACTGGCGAGGGCGTCGTTCAGCCGGCGGCGGTAGAGGGGGTCGAGGAGGAAGGAACGCAGATCGAGGCTGTCGAGCAGATCGGCCAGCACCTCGACGCGCAAGTCGCTTTCCACCGCCCCATGGGCTGGCCGGCATGGCGGTGGATCTCTCCTGGAGTGCTGTTTGTGTCGCAGCATTTCGCCTCTCCTGGCCGTTTCCCAGAGCCGTTTCCCAGACTAGGCCATATGCACGTCCAAATTCCTGGTCATAAATTTGCTGACCATAATACGGTCGAAATCTATAGCCACCCTAGGGCAATTGTAAGACGCTCTTGATGTGGTATTACCGATGACCGGGAGAGCGTCGCGGCTGGATTAATCCGTTCAGATAGCCCCCCAATCTTTTATTACATGGCCGCCGATTTATTTAGGCATTGCGGCTTGGCCGGGCCCACGCCGTATGACGCGTTGCCGGTGCCTCGAATTCGTCCAACACTCTGGCAACCCGGCGTCCTACAATCAGGTTTCGCAGGACGCGGCGGCCCCGAAGCTTTTGGTGAAGCCCAGGCATGACGGAAGAGGAGCGAGCCTCTCCAACGACGGTCGGACCTCTGGTACCCGACGATCTGGCGCTGGCGCTGGACGCCGCCCCCATCGGCATTGTCATCACCGATGCCCGCGCCCCCACCCACCCGGTGCTGTACGCCAACCGCGAGATGGGCGCCATCACCGGCTATGAGCCCGGCGAATTGCTGGGCCGCAATCTGCGCCTGCTGCAGGGGCCAGCCACCGACCCGGCGACCGTCGCGCAGGTGCACGAGGCCTTGGCACGCGGTGAGGCGGTGTCGGTGGAACTGGTGAACTACCGCAAGTCCGGCGAGCCGTTCTGGATGCGCACCGACATTCGCCCGGTCTATGACGCCAGCGGAACACTGGTCGTGTATGTCGGCGGCCTGCGCGACGTCAGTGAAAAGCGCCGCGCCGAGGACAATCTTAAAAGCAGCGAGATGCGGCTGCGCGCGTTCACCGAGGCGATCCCCCTGCCCATGTTGAACGTGCGCCTGGACGGCACCATCCTGCGTGCCAACGAGGCCGCCGAGCAGGCGCTGCATGTCCCGGCGGGCAGCCTTATCGGCCTGCCGGTGGACAGCTTCGCCGCCGAGGACGGCGCTTTGGAAGGCGGTCTGTGCCATGTCATCCAGCGCCAGGACAAGGTGGTAC
>JAEZFE010000521.1 GCA_023437865.1 Pseudomonadota bacterium
GACATCCTGATCGTCGACGACGAGGCCGATATTCGCGCCCTCATCGCCGGCATCCTTGAGGACGAAGGCTATTCCACCCGCGAAGCGGGCAACTCGGACGCAGCGCTGGAAGCCATCCGCGCCCGCCGGCCCAGCCTTGTCATTCAGGATATCTGGCTGCAGGGCTCCAAGCTCGACGGCTTGGGCATCCTGGCTGAAGTCAAGCGCGACCATCCCGACGTCCCGGTGGTGATGATCTCGGGTCACGGCAACATCGAGACGGCTGTCGAGGCCATCAAGGTGGGCGCCTACGATTTCATCGAGAAGCCTTTCCAGACGGATCGTCTGCTGATCATTGTCGCGCGCGCCATCGAGGCCGCTAATCTGAAGCGCGAAAACAGGGAACTGCGCCTGCGGGCGGGCTCGGCCGCACCGGTAACCGAACTGGTCGGAAACTCGCCCTTCGTCCAGCAGGTTCGGCAGGCGCTGGATAAGGTGGCCCCTACCAATTCCCGTGTGCTGATCACCGGCCCCGCCGGTTCGGGCAAGGAAGTGATCGCCCGCATTATCCACAACCGCTCGCGTCGGGCCGAAGGCCCGTTCGTAGTGCTGAACTGCGCAGCCATGCATCCCGATCGCATGGAGGTCGAACTGTTCGGCACCGAGCACGGTGACACACCTGACGCTCCGCGCAAAATCGGCACCTTTGAACAGGCCCATGGCGGTACGCTGCTGCTGGACGAGGTGGCAGACATGCCGCTCGAGACCCAGGGCAAGATCGTCCGTGTACTCCAGGAGCAGACCTTCGAGCGGGTGGGCGGCGGCAAGCGCGTAGAGGTGGACGTTCGGGTCATTGCCACGACTAACCGAGATGTTCCCTCTGAGATGGCTGCGGGCCGTTTTCGCGAGGACCTGTTCTACCGCCTGAATGTGGTGCCGTTCCGGGTCCCCTCACTGCGAGAGCGCAAGGAGGACATTCCTGCGCTGGCCAAGCATTTCATGCAATTGGCCGCCCAGGCTGCCGGCGTGCAACCACGCACGCTGGGTGAGGACGCCATGGCGGCGCTGCAGGCTTACGACTGGCCCGGCAATGTGCGCCAATTGCGCAACGTCATGGATTGGTTGTTGATCATGGCCCCGGGCGATGCCAGCGAGCCGATCCGTGCCGACATGCTGCCGAGCGAAATCGGTGCCATTACTCCCGCCGTGTTGCGTTGGGAGAAGTCCAGCGAAATCATGACGCTGCCGCTGCGTGAGGCGCGGGAGCTGTTCGAGCGCGAATATCTGCTTGCCCAGGTGAATCGTTTCGCCGGTAACATCTCGCGCACGGCGGCCTTCGTGGGAATGGAGCGATCGGCGCTGCACCGGAAGCTCAAGCTTCTGGGCGTCAACACCGACGAGAAACCGCGCGGATAGGTGCGGAGATCCGAGAATTAGGGAACCGGCATGAAGGTCATCGTCTGCGGAGCCGGCCAGGTCGGCTTCAACATCGCCCATTATCTCGCTAGCGAGAACAACGACGTCACGGTGATCGACCAGCGTCCCGAGCTGATCCGCAAGATTACCGATACCCTCGACGTCCAAGCCATCCTAGGCTACGCTTCGCATCCGTCCACGCTGGAGCAGGCGGGCGCCGCCGACGCGGACATGATTATCGCGGTGACGCACGCCGATGAAGTCAACATGGTGGCTTGTCAGGTGGCGCACTCACTGTTTGACGTGCCCACCAAGATCGCCCGCGTGCGTTCCCAGTCCTATCTTCAGCCCATGTGGGCAACGCTCTTCTCGCGCGAGAGCATGCCCATCGACGTTATCATCAGCCCCGAGATCGAGGTGGCACGCGCCATCACCCGTCGCCTGCAGGTACCCGGCGCGCTGGACGTCATCCCGCTGGCCAACGATAAGGTGCGGCTGATCGGTGTGCGCTGCGATCCCCAGACGCCACTTATCAATACCCCGCTGCGCCAGCTCACCGTGCTGTTTCCCGACCTCAACATCGTGATCATCGGCATTGTGCGCGACGGCCGGCCCATCGTACCGACTGCCGAGGACCAGATGCTGGAGGGCGACGAGGTGTACTTCGTTGTCGACACCCAGCACGTGGACCGCGCACTGGCCGCCTTTGGCCGCGAGGACCAAGAGGCGCGGCGCATCGTCATCTTTGGCGGTGGTAATATCGGTCTATTCCTGGCCCAGCAGATCGAGGCCGAGCATCCGGGCGCCTCGGTCAAGGTGATTGAGAGCAACAAAGACCGTGCCGAATACGTCGCAAAGACATTGCACCGTACCGTGGTGCTGAACGGCGATGTACTGGATCCGGAAATTCTGGCGGAGGCCAGTGTCTCGGCAGCCGAAACAGTGGTGTCGGTCACCAACGATGATGAGACGAATATCCTGGCCGCCCTGCTGGCCAAACGCTTCGGTGCCCGCCGGGCCATGAGCCTGATCAACAAGACTACGTATTCCGCGCTGATGGGCCCCTTGGGTATCGACGTGGTTATCAGCCCCCGCGCTATTACGGTCTCCAACATTCTCCAACACGTCCGCCGCGGTCGCATTCACGCTGTCCATTCGCTTCACGAGGGCTTTGGCGAGCTGATCGAGGCAGACGCCCTGGAAACATCCAGCC
>JAEZFE010000118.1 GCA_023437865.1 Pseudomonadota bacterium
GTAGTGACCTGAAGCTCGGTATATTTCATTCGTCCCTCAAACAGCGTCCGCCCCCGCCTGCCCCCGCTCCATCACGCGAATATTCCGTGCAGATACCAGCGCGGCGCAGGGTCGGCCCCGTACACTCCCTCGCGGTACAGCCAGAAGCGGCGACCGGCTTCGTCCTCGACCACGTAATAGTCCCGCTCGGGCACGACGCGGCGCCACCATTCCCCGGCAATGCGTTCGGCTCCGTCGGCGCGCACCACCCGGTGGCTGCGATTGCGCCAGCGGAACATGACTGGGGGAGAATCGGGCACCGGAGCCACCGCCTCGACCGGCTCGGGGCGGGTGAACAGACGTACCGGTCGGCGGCGCCTGAGCCAGGAGATCAACGGTACCGGCGAGGCCGGCGGCAATTGCATCACGGCCCGCTCCGGCACATGGCTCTGCTGCGGCACCAAGCGCACGATCCGCCCGAACCCCAACCGGTTGCCCAAGGAATCCAGCAAGCGGGCGAATTCCTCCCCGCCGCCGTCAGCGGCGTTCTCCATCGCCCGCTGTTCGGCATCCTGGGGCGCTACGTCCAAGGCCGACAGGCGCACTGTTTCGATGCCAAAGCCAGCTTCCAGGGCAAGCAGGTCCTCGCCCAGCAGGCGGTACAGATGGCGCGGATCATGGGACGCGCGGCTGGTCCCGATGGTGATGGAGCGTGTGGTGGCATCGACGCGGAACACCATCGCCTCCAGCCGGCGCAGTCCCAAACCCTCTTTCTCCAGTTGCCGGCACAGCCGCTCCAGCAGGCGGCGCACCGCCTCGGCCACGTCTTCGGGGCGCGCGATGGGTTCGGCGAAGGTGGCATGCACGGCGTGACTGGGGGGTGGGCGACGCGGCGATACGGGCTCGGATTCATGTCCCAGCGCCTGATCCAGCCGGTGCGTCACCTCGCGGCCGAAGCGCGCCACGAGCCCGGCGCGTGGCAGGCCGTACAGATCGCCGACACGGCGGAGGCCCAGGCCGGACAGGGTGGCGGCGGTATCGGGCAGTAACCGTAACGCCGTCACCGGCAAGGGCGCCAGGGCGCCACGCTGCCCCCCCGGTGGCAGGCAGGGATGATCCTTGGAGCCGAACCGCGCCCAAGCCCAGGCCGCTCCCGGCGTGTCCGCCAGGGCGGCGCGGGCCGAAAAGCCCAGCTGGCGCAGCCGCCCTGTCAGATGAGACACCAGCCCCGCCTCGCCGCCGAACAGATGGGCACACCCGCTGACATCCAGCCACAGGCCGAAGCCGTGCGTCCAAGGATCGACCGCCGCCCATGGTGTGTAATGGCTGCACCAATCGGCGAGACGGTCCAGTACAGCGCGATCCGCCGCGTCGTCGGCGGAAGCCAGGGCCAAGCCGGGAAACACCGCCATCGCATCGGCCACGTTCATACCTGTCGCGATGCCCGCCCGCCGCGCTGCCGGATTGACCGCCGTGATACGGCGCAACTGGCCCGAGCTGGCAATGGCGAACGGCACATCATCCGGCGGTGCGAAGCCGGAACGGCGCAGCCGTTCAATCGCCAGCCGGGGCAGCCAAACGGAAACCACGCGCTTCATCACCCACTCCACATGCCCCAGGGCGGGATCGGAACGGCTGACACCGCCCCCTCCGCCAACCTCCATGTTCATTGAACGTTTGAGGAACAATCGGAGCAGAGTCAAGGACGCACAGGAATCCGCAGGCTGACGCCCGCCATTCTTTCGGCCATTGCCCGGGGATCGGCTGGCCCGCTCCCCGGATATCAGGCAGGTGCTCTACAGGCCAATCACGTGCTCGATGAACGGCACCCGCCCGTCGCGGCTTTCCACCTCCAGCACCCACAGGTCGTAATCCACGTCGCGGGCGCGGGCGATATAGGCCTCGGCCTTGTCCTCGCCCACCGGGTCGGGGCCGGTGGCCTTAAGCCAGCCAAGGCGGCCATCGGCGGTGCGGGCCTGGGTGTAAATTTCCACCTGATCGCGGGCGCGCACCACCTTGACCACAATGGTGCCGGCATCCTCGTCGCCCTTTTTCGCCACCACCACCGGAATGGCCTCCAACCCACACCGGCGGATGGCGGCATGGATGAACAGCTTGGCCTTGAGCTTGGGTTCGCTCACTCAGATCTCCCAATACGGCACGGGGCCGAAGCGCTTTGCCAGAAAGTCCACGAAGGCGCGGACCTTGGCGGTCAGATGGCGGGTACCCGGCCAGACCGCGTGGATGGCAATATCCGGGTTCTCGTACTGAGGCAACACCCGGACCAGGGTGCCGGCCCTGAGCGACGGGCCGGAGATGAAGGTGGGCAAAGCGGCGATGCCCGAGCCGGCCAGACAGGCGGCCAGCAGCACCTCGCCGTTATTGGCGCGCAGGCGGCCCTGGACGCGCACGCTCTCATCCCCGTTGAGGCCCTGGAAGCGCCATTCCTCGGCGGCGGAGACGTAGGTGTAGCACAGGGTGTCGTGCTGGGCGATCTCGGCCAGGGTAGCGGGGCGGCCCCGGCGGTCGAGGTAGGACGGAGCCGCCACCATCACCCGCCGGGCCGGCGCCAGCTTGCGCGCCACCAGCGACGAATCGGCCAGTTTGGCGATGCGCACCGCCACGTCGTAGCCTTCGTCGAGCAGATCCACCAGGCGGTCGTTGAGCGCCAGATCGACACTGACCTGGGGATATTGCGCCAGGAAGTCGGGAATGGCGGCGGCCAGATGCATGGTGCCGAAGGTCATCGGGGCGTTGACCCGCAGCACCCCGCGCGGCTCGGCCTGCAGTGCGCCCATGGCGGCCTCGGCAGCCTCGGCCTCGGCGACGACGCGGCGACAATGTTCGAGGAAGCCGGCCCCGGCCTCGGTCAGGCTCATGCGCCGGGTGGTGCGCTGGAGCAGCCGCGCCCCCAGCCGGTCCTCCAGCCCCGACAGCTGTTTGGACACCGCCGATTTGGACAGGCCCAGATCGCGCGCGGCGGCGGAGATGCCGCCCGCCTCGACCACGCGGGCGAAAACGGCCATGCCGGCCAGCAGATCCATGGAGAGTGTTTCTTTCATGGAAACAATCTTGTTCTAGCTGGGCGGATTGTCCAGCGCGTTTGGGAGCTCGATATTGAGGGGCAGGAAAATTCAACCGGAGGACCCTGACCATGGCCAAGATCCTGATCCTCTATTATTCGACCTGGGGCCATATCGAGAAGATGGCCTTCGCCGCCGCCGAGGGTGTGCGTGATGCCGGCTGCGAAGCCTTCGTGAAGAGGGTGCCGGAAACCATACCCCGCGATGTGCTGACCGCCATCCACGCCAAGACCGACCAGGCGGCGCCGTTGGCCGAGCCCAACGAGCTGGCCGATTACGACGGCCTGCTGATCGGCACGCCGACCCGCTACGGCAACATGGCCGGTCAGATGCGCAACTTCCTCGACCAGACCGGCAAGCTGTGGGTGTCGGGCGCGCTGATCGGCAAGCCGGCCGGCGTGTTCACCTCCACCGGCTCACAGCACGGCGGCCAGGAGACCACGCTGATCTCCACCATCGTCAACCTGATGCATTTCGGCATGGTGGTGGTCGGCCTGCCCTACTCGGCCACCCAGCAGACGGCCATGGACAAGATCACCGGCGGCAGCCCCTACGGCGCCACCACCATCGCCGGGGGCGACGGCTCGCGCCAGCCGATCCCGGAAGAGCTTGAGATGGCCCGCTTCCAGGGCCGCCATCTGGCGGAAATCGCCAAGAAACTGAAGGAATAGCCATGCTTGAACTGCGTCCCTTCGCCCGGCTGGGCACCTTCCGCAACGACTGGCTGAACGCCCATTACCATTTCAGCTTCGCCGACTACTTCGATCCGCAGCGGATGGGCGTAGGCAAGCTGCGGGTGTGGAACGACGACACCATCGAACCCCATACCGGCTTCCCGCCCCACGGCCACCGCGACATGGAGATCGTCACCTATATCCGCGAGGGCGCCATTACTCACGAGGACTCCCTGGGCAATGTGGGACGCACCGAAGCGGGCCAAGTGCAGGTCATGAGCGCGGGCACCGGCATCCGCCACGCCGAGTACAACCGCGAGGAGGGGCCGACCACCCTGTTCCAGATCTGGATCCTGCCGCGCGCCCAGGGCCTGGCACCACGATGGGAGACCCGCGACTTCCCGCGCACCCACGGCCAGTTGGAGGTGCTGGCGTCAGGGTTTGCCGAGGATACCGGCGCGCTCAGCATCCACCAGGATGCCCGCGTGCTGGGCGCGACCCTGACTGCCGGCGACCGCGTCGTCCACCCGCTGGGCCGCCACGCCGCCTATCTGGTGGCGGCCAAGGGCCGGGTGGTGGTCAACGGCGTCGAGGTCGGCCCGCGTGATGGCCTGGTCGCCGTGGACGAAGGCGAACTGGCCATCGACACCCTGGAGGATGCGGAGGTGGTGATCGTCGAGACGGCCTGAAACGGAGGGGCTTGCCGGTCGCCTCGGTAAAGCCCCTTCAACAACCGTGGCTTCTCCCTTCACCTCTCGCGCTCTACGTGTATGATGAAGCGCACCGAAGTGAAGGGGGAAGCGCCGTGGCCGTCATCGCATGGACCGACGAAATGAGTGTCGGCGTCGAGCGTCTGGATACTCACCACAAGCGGCTGATCGAACTGGTCAACGAACTGGGGGCGGCGCTTTCCGCCGAAAACGCCCTGCACGTGACCGGCATGGTGCTGGGTGAACTGATCCGCTATGTCTTCTACCATTTCGGCGAGGAGGAGCGGTTGATGGAGGAGGCGGGCTACGACGACCTGCCCGGCCACCGCGAATCCCACCGCATCATGGCCCAGCACGTCCGCAAGCTGGAACAGGAATACGACCGCGACCCCGCCGCCGTGGTGGCTGGCGAACTTTATGAGTTCCTGGCCGATTGGCTGGTGCACCATATCCGGTCAGAGGATATGCGCTACCGGGACGCACTCAGCGACCAGAGGACTTCTTGCGCAGGTTCCGTTTCTTAAGCCTAGGTATCGTATGACCTATCCTCCCGAACGAGGCCTGACCGCCCCCCGGATAATTGCCAGTTAACCGCGAACAGGCCTAGCCTGGGGACAGAACAAAGGTCCAGCGGGGGAGAACAGGCCATGTTCAGCGCGTGCCCATATTGCGGTGCCAACGTCCGGGCCCATGAAACCTGCTGCCGCGTGCCCACCGACCTGGACCGTTTCGAGCGCGTCTACGAGCGCTTGGCCGCCGAGCATCAGAACAATTTCCTGCAGAATAACCTGCTGCGCTACCTGGTCGCCTATGGCCGCCGGGACGAGGGATGGCAGCCAGGGTTTTGACGCTTCACAAGGGCACGAACTCCGCCACGACCGGCGCGTGAAAGGAATCGGGGCTGGCCCAGATGGTGGCCGGTGACACCAATTCGTCGCCCAAGGCCTCGTTGTGGACTTCGGCGCCGCGGTACCAGCCCAAAAGCGGGCGCGACACCAGGATGTGATCCAGCATCACCTTGTGGCCGTGGTGAATGACCGAAAAGCGCTGGCTTTCCGCCAGGGTGCGTTCAAGCGGCACAAGCACGCGCGGCGCCAGATGGCCGTTGCCGGTGTCTTCCTCGTCCCCCCGGATCATACGCACCGGCGCCTCACGGTCATCGGAATTGAAGTCGCCGCAGACCGCCATCAGGGCGCCCGGGTCCGCATCGAATATGGCGTCGACCGCCATCCTTGCCTCCAACGCCTGACCGGCCTGCTTGATGGCCGCCAGGAAGAAGCCCTCGGCCCAGCCGGACACCGATTGCCAGCGGCCATGCCCCTCTTTCTGGCCGGGAAGCCAGGCGGCGCGGGGGGCGCGCAGGTGGACATTGATCACGTGCAGCCGGCGCCCGCCCGGAAGCTCCAAAACCGCATGCAGCAGCGGCCGGTCCCATTCCACACTTTGCCCCACCTCGGGCCGGGGGCCGGCAGTCACCGGGCGGTAGGTCGGCGCTTCCACCAAATCGTGCCAAAGCTGGCGATGCTCGATCACCGGAAAGCGCGACAGGATCACCAAATTGTGGCGGTCCGACGGACGCTTGCCGCCACGGTTCATCGACACCACCCGGTTGAAGCCGGCATATTCGGTGCCATCCAGAACGCCGTCGAGCGCGGTCAGTTCGCGCATGGCATGCCGCGTCAGCGCGTGGGCATTCACCTCCTGCAAACACAGCACATCGGCGCGCAAGCGCTGCAATTGCGGGCGCATGACTGCCACGCGGTCGGCGAAATACTCCGAGGCGGCGAATTCACCATGGGGCGGCCGGTCGTCCAGGCTTTCCATGTTGAAGGTCGCGATTCGCAGCCGTTCCACGCTTAACCTCCTGCAAAGCCTTCCCAGCATACCATCAAACCGTGGGCGGCCAAGCCGGCCAGCTTGTCCGTCGCCCGCAGCAGATGGTATTGATTCGGAAGAGCCGCGAAAAAAGGTTGCAGCAATGGCGTTGATGGAGTGGAGCGAATCGTTCGGCGTGGGTCACACCACCCTTGATTCGGACCACCGCATCCTCATCGACCTGCTCAACCAGTTGCACGATGCACTCGACACCGGCCAGAGCCGCCAAGTGGTCGGCTCGGTCATCAACGTGCTTTACGAATACACCGAACACCATTTCCGCCGGGAAGAGGCCATGCTGCGCGAGGCCGGCTATCCGACGCTGGACGCCCACCTTGCCCTGCACCGCGCCCTGGAGGACCGGGTGCGCGACATCCGCGACCGCTGGGCCGCCGGCAACCGCGCCGCGCTGGGTGACGAGGTTCTGGAGTTTTTGAAGAAGTGGTTGACCGAGCACATTCTTGGCGCGGATAAATCATACCGTCCGTGGATCGAAGGTGAGGCCAACAGCGGGAAATAGGCCCAGCCGGCGGAAACGCAATCCGCGACGTGAGCCAAAGGGGAAGGGTGCGCTTTAGATCATGCTGACCGAACGCAAGATGTTCACCGCTGAATTGCAGCGCCTCAAGGCTCAATCGGGCAAGGGCGAGGCACCGGTTCACCTGGGCGGCCCCTCCAACGCCGACGTGCTCAAGGCCCTCGATGAATTGCGCGGCGATATCAGGGCGCTGGAACACCTGTTCAAGGGCGAGGAGCCCCCGCCGGTCAACGCTCAGATCGCCACCATGGACGAAGTGGTGACCCAGAAGCAGGCCGAAGTGTCCATGCTCAAGACCGAGCTGCGTGCGCTGGCCGTCTGCATCGAACAGACCAAACATGAAATCGCCGCACTGCGCCCCAAGGATTCGACCGACGACCGCCTGATCGCGGTGACCTTCGAACTGGATGCCATCGTTTCGGCCACCGAAACCGCCACTCAGCAGATCCTGGAAGGTGCCGAGAAGATCGAGGGCATTACCAAGGAAATGCAGTCGCACGGCGTCGACCCCTATGTGGCCCGCCTGTGCGAGGACGTCAACGAGACCGTCGTCAGCCTGTTCGAAGCCTGCAATTTCCAGGACATTACCGGCCAGCGCATCACCAAGGTGGTCAAGACGCTGCAATACATCGAGGCCCGCATCAACGCGATGATCGACATCTGGGGCCCCGACAACATCGCCGACATCGTGCCGAAGGCCGCCGAAGACCACCGCGACGAAGATTCCAAACTGCTCAACGGCCCGGCGCTGGAAAACCAGGGCATCAGCCAGGACGAGATCGACAAACTGTTCGGCTAGCCGCGCGCCGACGCGCCGCCAAAGCCCTCTCCCAGCCGGAGAGGGCTTTTTTACTTGCAGATCCGGATGCCGGTCGCTGCGTCGGTGTGACAGAAGATCTTCGTGTCGCCGACCTTGCCTAGGGTGTTGCCGTGGCCGTCCTTGTGCACGATCACCTTGTCCTTGCCGATCTTGCCGATGGTGCCGTTGGCGGTCTGCTGCAAGACGATGGTCTCGCCGTCCAGCCGGCCCATGGTGCGCCCCTGCTGCGGATCGGTGAGGATCACCGTTTCCTTCTTGTCGGCGGCCAACGCCGCGCTGGAGGCAAGGGCGAGGATCACGGCGAGGCGGAGCATGAGCGGCGGTCCTGTGGTCGATCAGAACGCCATTGAACCACACTCACCGGCAACCATCAAAGGTGACAGGCCCCTCGATGATCCACTTGTTGTCGCCGAAACCGGTGACCCAGCAGCCGGCGGGCTGACGCTCCGGCGCGGCGGGTGTCTTGCGGGTGGGGGGCGCGGTTTGAGCACGGGCGGTACGGGTACCGGCAAAGGCCGGGCGGATTTCAGCTAATGCCACCTTGCCGTCACCATCTCGGTCGAGCGCCGTCATCAGCAGCGGATCCAGCTTGGCAGGGAATTCCTTGCGGGTGACGAAGCCATTCTTGTCGGCGTCGTAGGCGTCGAACCGGCCGATCATGGCGCCACTGGGCGCGCCGCTGAACTCCTTGAGCGACAGCCGGCCGTCGCCATCGCCATCAAGCAAGGCGAACACGGCCTCGCCCCCTTTCTCGCGCCCACGCGACAGCATCTCGTTTGCGGTCAGTCCTCCGTCGCCGTTGCTGTCGAGGCGGTTGAACTCGGCCCGCGCCGCAATGCCGGATTTACTGGTCCCCATTTGCGCCGGAGCCGCCGCCGGAAGCGCCAGGGCGGCCAGCACCATCAGGCAAGGAAAGGTGCGCATGGGTTTCCTCCTAAGCTCCCACCTTCCACATCTGGTGTGGTGAGGGTGCTTGGGGAGGAACGCGAAGGGGGAGGACGCCTCCGATGCCTCCCCCTCCCCCGCCCGCGTACGCCTATTGGCGCTGGCCGCCGCGTTGCGGCATCTCGTTGGCCGAAAGCTGGCCGTCATGGTTGGTGTCCATGGCGTCGAAGCGGGCGGTGCGCCGCGCGTCCAGTTCCGTGTGGGCGATGCGCCCGTCGCCGTTTGTATCAAGCTGGCGGAAGCGCTCGGCGGCGTCGGGCCGCTGCTGGAACTGGGCCATCCACTCGTCGCGGCTGATGGCGCCGTCCTTGTTGGTGTCGGCGCGGGCAAAGCGATCGTCGCCCTGCTGGTGGCCCGCCATGAACTCCTCGCGGCTGACCTTGCCATCGTTGTTGGTGTCCATGCCCGTCATCATGTTCTGCCTGTGCATGCCCTGGCCAGGGCCCATGCCGGGCCCTCCCCCCGGCACCCCCATAGACGAACCGGGCGACTGATTGGCGGACGGTGGCTGGGTCGTGGGCGGATAACTGCTCGCCCCCTGGGCCAGGGCGGCACCGGCGGTCAGCACCAAGGCCAATGCGAGCGGGAACGTGGTCTTCATGACGGCCTCCCTCGGGTTCAGGAACTGCCCTACAAAGACCCCGAAGCCGCGCTTTGTTCCCGCAACGTTTACGCCTATACTGCCGCCGCCATGGCTGCCGCCCCACCTCCCCGCATCGTCCTGCCGCACATTCCCGCCCTTGTGGTGGGCGTCAGGCAGGCCTGCTTGCTCGACACTGACGGCGAGTTTCTTCGCCTGGGGCTGCCTGACGCCGCCCGCCGGGCGCGGGAGGCTGCGCCATTAGTGTGTCATGGCCCCGCCGTGGCGGGACGCCTGGGACTGGAGCAGTTCGCCTGCCTGGACATCCTGGAGCTGTTCGCCTTCGTCCGCCCTGCCCGCTTCTGCCTGCCGACGCCCAAGGGCGTGGCCGAGGCCATGGGGCTGGCCCGGCCCACCGACCTGGAAGACGAGGCCGAGGGGCTGTTCCGCGCCGCGCGCAAGCTGCTGGAGGAATTGGCCGAACGCACAGCCGGCGACACCGCCGCGCGAACGTCCGACGCTCGCACGACCGCCTGGGCCATGGCCAAGGCCGGCTGGAGCTGGGGCACTGCCGTGCTGGCCGCGCTGGGCGTACAGGGCGATGCCAAGGGCAATGGCCTGCGGGTGTGGGAGCGCCTGCCCGAATGGTCCGAGCACGCACCGGAGCCAGCACCCGGCAACATTCCGGTCGAGGCCGAGGAGGCGCGCAAGCGGCTGGCCGCCGTTCTGGGAACCGGGGCCGAGCAGCGCCCCAGCCAGGCGGATTACGCCTCCGCGGTGACCGGCGCCTTTCAGCCGCGCGACCGCGCCGGCGAGCCGCGCATGGTGTTGGCCGAAGCCGGCACCGGCACCGGCAAGACCCTGGGCTATATCGCCCCCGCCAGCCTGTGGGCCGAGAAAAACGGCGCGCCGGTGTGGATCAGCACCCACACCCGCAATCTTCAGCGCCAGCTCGATACCGAGCTCGACCGCCTGTTCGCCGACCCCATGGAGAAGGCCCGCCGCGTGGTGGTGCGCAAGGGGCGTGAGAATTATGCCTGCCTGCTGAACTACGAAGAGCAGGTCATGCGCAACCGCCCGCAGGAAGCGGTGGCAACCGGCCTGATGGCACGCTGGCTGCTTGCGACGCGCGATGGCGACATGGTGGGCGGCGATTTTCCCGGCTGGCTGGGCGATCTGCTGGGCCGCGCCCGCACCCTGGGTCTGGCCGACCGCCGCGGCGAATGCATCTTCTCGGGCTGCCCGCACTTCCACAAGTGCTTCATCGAAAAGGCGGTGCGCCGCGCCCGCCGCGCCGACATCGTGGTCGCCAACCATGCGCTGGTCATGGTCCAGGCGGCCCTGGGCGGCATCGACGACGCCACCCAGCCCACCCGCTACGTCTTTGACGAGGGGCACCACGTCTTCGACGCCGCCGACGGGGCCTTTTCGGCCCATCTGACCGGGCTGGAGGCCACTGAAATGCGCCGCTGGCTGCTGGGCCCGGAGGGCGACAGCACACGGTCGCGTGCGCGCGGGCTCAAGCGCCGGGCCGAGGAATTGGTGGGGTTGGCCGAGGAGGCGCCCGCCGCCCTCGACGCCGCCCTCCATGCCGCGCAGGTTCTGCCGGCGCCGGGCTGGCAGAACCGCATTGCCGACAACGCGCCCGGCAATGCCTGCGAGGCTTTCCTGGCCCTGGTGCGCCAGCAGGTCTATGCCCGCGCCCAAGGCGCCGATTCGCCCTATAGCCTGGAGACCGAGTGCCGCCCGGCGGTGGACGGTGTGCTGGCAGCCGCCGCCGAGCTGGCGCAGGCGCTGGGCCGCATCGGCGCGCCGCTGACCCAATTGGCCCGCGCGCTGGAAAAAAAGCTCGACGACGAGGCCGCCGAACTGGACACCGCCACCCGCGCCCGCATCGAGGGCCTGACCCGCTCCGTCGAGCGCCGCGTGCTGATGCCGCTGGCCGGCTGGAAGAGCATGCTGGAGGAGTTAATCGAGGGGGCGGCCGCCAATCTATACGTGGACTGGTTCAGCGTGGACCGCATCGACGGCCGCGATTTCGATGTCGGGATGCACCGCCACTGGATCGACCCGACCGTCCCCTTCGCCAAGGCGGTGGTTGAGCCGGCCCATGGCGTGCTGGTGACCTCAGCCACCCTGCGCGACGGCTCCGGCACCAACGAGGGCGATTGGGCCGCCGCCGAGCGCCGTACCGGCGCCGCGCACCTACCCGTCCCGGCCATGCGCGCCGCCGTCCCCTCGCCCTTCGACTACCCGGCGCAGACCCGCGTCATGGTGGTCACCGACGTGCGCAAGGACGACATGGACCAGGTCGCCGCCGCCTATCGCGAGCTGTTCCTGGCCTCGCATGGCGGCGCGCTGGGCCTATTCACCGCCATCTCAAGGCTTAAGGCAGTCTACAAGCGCATTGGCGGACCACTGGACGATGCCGGCCTGCCGCTCCTGGCCCAGCATGTGGACAATCTGGACACCAGCACCCTGATCGATATCTTCCGCGCCGAGGAGGATTCGTGCCTGCTCGGCACCGATGCGGTGCGCGACGGCGTCGATGTGCCGGGCCAAAGCCTGCGCCTGATCGTGTTCGACCGCGTGCCATGGCCGCGCCCCGATATCCTGCACAAGGCCCGCAAGGCGGCGTTCGGCGGCAAGGCCTATGACGACATGATCACCCGCCTGCGCCTGAAGCAGGCATTCGGTCGGCTGGTGCGCCGCGCCGGCGACCACGGCGTGTTCGTGCTGCTCGACCCCATGATGCCGACCCGCCTGTTCGGTGCCTTTCCCGAAGGCGTCGAGGTGCGCAAGGTCGGCCTGGCCGAGGCGGTGGCGGTAACACGGGCATTCCAGTCTCCTTCGCGGTAGGCGCCTCGCACCTCTCAGGTGTTTGCCCTATTTCTGCACCATGAAAGGCCTGCCCCCCTCCTTGCGCCACGGCTTGGGGATCGCTGGCATCTACGCAGCGCTGAGCGGGATCTGGGTCGCGCTGTCCGATCGGCTGGCCGAACGCCTGTTCCCCGACCCGTCCATACTGACCCAAATCCAGACCTTCAAGGGCGCAGGCTTCGTGGCCCTGACCGCGTCGGTGATCATGATCCTGGTCCGCCGCGCCATGGAGCGAGAGTTGGCAACCCGCGATGCGCTGCGCGAGCAGCAGGACCTGCATCGAGCCACAGTCGAGCAGGCATCGGTCGGCATCGCGCATGTGGGGCTGGATGGGCGCTGGCTGATGCTGAACCAGCGCTTCTGCGAGATCGTGGGCTGGCGATGCGAGGACCTGCTCCAACGCCACTTTGCCGATATCACCCATCCCGACGACCATTCCGCCGATGACGCCGCCATGAGGCGGATGTTGTCGGGCGAAAGCCAGTCCAGCCTGATCGAGAAACGTTACCTGCGCCCCGACGGCCAGGCGGTGTGGATCATGCTGTCGGTCCGGCTGGTCCGCCATCACCGCACCGGCCAGCCGCTGTTCTTCATCTGCGTGATCCAAGACATCGGTGACCGCAAGCTTGCCGACCAGCGGCTCCAGGCTGCGCTAGAGGAGAAGGAAGCATTGCTGGGCGAGGTTCACCACCGGGTGCGCAACAACCTGCAGGTGGTGATCAGCATGCTGGCATTGGAGGCCGGCAAAGTGACCGATCCGGCCATGCACAAGGCGTTCGACGACGCGCTGGCCCGCATCCATGCCATCGGGCTGATCCATCAGCAGCTCTACGAAAAGGGCGATTTCGCTCGCATGGATTTTGGCGATTACGCCCGCAAGCTGACCGAGGTTCTGCACACCGCCATGGCACCCCAGCACGTCCACCTGGTCTTCGACCTGGAGCCGTTTCAGTGCAGCACCGACCAAGCCATCCCCATGGCCATGATCCTGGTGGAATTGGTGATGAATGCGTTCAAGCACGCCTTTCCCGATGGCCGCCCCGGCACGGTGACCACCAGGCTGCATCATGCCGGCAGCGCAGACATCGTCCTGGAGGTGGAGGACGACGGAATTGGCGCTCCTGACCCGGCACAAAAGGGCACCGGACTGACCCTTTGCAACCTGCTGACCCGCCAGCTCGACGGCGACCTAAGCCACGGACGGACCGCTCGTGGAACCCTGATGCGGCTGAAGGTAGCAGCCGGTCAGGCGACCGCGCAATCCATGCAATAGGGGCTTTTCTCGCGCACCAGCTTGGCGAATTCCTCGGGCGGCACGGGGCGCGAGAAGAAATAGCCCTGGGCCTCGTCCACACCTTGGGCGATGATGAAGTCCAGCTGCTCGCGGGTTTCGATGCCTTCCACGTTGACCCGGGTGCCCAACGAATGCCCCAAGTTCACGATGGCCTGAACCACGGCGGCATTGTCGGCGTGATGGCCGATATCGGCGACGAACCCGCGGTCGATCTTCAGCTTGTCCACCGGGAAGCGCTTCAGGT
>JAEZFE010000539.1 GCA_023437865.1 Pseudomonadota bacterium
TGTTCGACGACCACTCGCTGATCATCTCCTACCAGGCGTGGCGCGGCGAGCCGCGTGCCCCGGCGCGCAAGGGCGTCGGCTTCGAGGATCGCGGCCATTGCATCGATTGCAAGATGTGCGTGACCTCGTGCCCCACCGGCGTCGACATCCGCGAGGGCCTGCAGATGGGCTGCATCGGCTGCGGCCTGTGCATCGATGCCTGCAACACCATGATGGACAAGTTCCAGTTGCCGCGCGGCCTGATCACCTATGATTCCGACGCCAACCTGCGGGCCCGCGAAAAAGGCCAGCCGCCGCAGACGAAGCTGGTGCGTCCGCGCACCATCATCTATACCGCCCTTCTGGCCGCCATCGGCGTCGGCATGGTGTTCATGCTGGGAACCCGCCGCAGCGTCGAGGTGAACGTGCTGCACGAACGCTCCCCCTTGTTCGTTCAGCTCTCCGATGGCAGCATCCGCAACGGCTACACCTACAAGGTCCTGAACATGGTCCGTAAGGATCGCACGTTCGCGCTCCAAGTTGACGGCATCCCCGGCGCTTCCATCGAGGTGGTGGGCAATGACGGCAAGAGCGCCGAGGCCGAATTGCAGGTGACCGGCGACGACGTGAACACCTTCCGGATCTACGTCAACGCGCCGGATGGCAATATCCAGAATTCCAAGACCCCGCTGGTGTTCGTGCTGACCGACAAGGCCGATGGCCAAACGGTCAGGAGCGACACTCTGTTCGCGGGGCCAGGCAGGTGACAAACATGGCTGCGACCCGTCAACGGGGCTGGTGGTATCCCTATATTTTCGTGGGGCTGTTCGTCGTCGTGGTGAGCGTGAACGCCATCATGGCCTACTTCGCCACCTCCACCTTTACCGGGCTGGAGACCGAAGGCGCCTATCAGAAGGGCTTGGCCTACAACGACAACCTTGCCCTCGCCCAGGCGCAGGAAGCCCTGGGCTGGACGGTGGAGACCAAGGCCACCCCGGTGACCGGCCAGGGTCCGCGCGCCGAGATCACGGTCAGCTACCGCGATCGCGACGGCAAGCCTGTGGACGGTCTGGAGGTGGGGGCCAAGATGATCCGCCCCACCGCCAAGGGCCTGGACCACAAGATCGCGCTGAAGCCGCTGGGCAACGGCACCTATGGCGGTGCCTACCAATTGCCGGTTAACGGCGTGTGGGACATGGACATCGTCGCCATCGGCCCTGACGTCTCTTACGAACACGCCCACCGCTTCGTCATCAAGTGAAGATCGCGCGCGCGTGCCGCCATTGCGGTTCGGACATCCCCCCCGGTTTCGAGGGGGATTTCTGCTGTTCGGGCTGCGAAGGCGCCTACGGCCTGGTCCAGGGCCTGGGGTTGGAGACCTATTACCGCCGCCGCGCGGTGGACCCCAACGCCCGCCCGCTGCGGCCCGAGGACGAGGCCGTCCACGATTTTTCCGCCCATGTCAGCCGCGACGACAAAGGCGAGGCCTCGCTCCACCTGATGGTGGAAGGCATTCATTGCGCCGCCTGCGTCTGGCTGATCGAGGCCTTGCTGTCCAAGCAGCCCGGCGTCACCTGGGCGCGCGTCAACATGACCACGCGCCGCCTGGTGGTGCGCTGGAACCCCGATCAGGCCGACGCCGCCACCCTGCTCGACCCCGTGCTCAAAGTCGGCTACCGCTTGGTGCCCTACGACCCGGCCAAGTTGGGGCGCGAGACCGAGAAGCACGAGAAGGACCTCCTGAAGGCCATGGCGGTGGCCGGCTTTGCCGCCTCCAACGTCATGCTGCTGTCGGTTTCGGTGTGGGCCGGCCACTTCTCCTACATGGGCCCCGCGACCCGTGACCTGATGCACTGGATCTCGGCGCTGATCGTGCTGCCGGCTGTGCTGTTCTGCATCCGCCCGTTCGCGCGGTCGGCCTTCGCCGCGCTGCGCTCGGGCCGCACCAACATGGACGTACCGATCACGCTGGGCGTGACGCTGGCGACCGCCATGTCGCTGGCCGAGACAATGCGCTCGGGCGAGTGGGCGTATTTCGATTCCGCCATCACCCTGCTGTTCTTCCTGCTGATCGGCCGCTACCTCGACAGCCGCGCCCGCGGCCGGGCACGCTCCGCCGCCGAGCACCTGCTGGCGCTGGACGCGGTGGCGGTGACCGTTCTGGAAGACGACGGCACCCAGCGCATGCTGCCGCCCACCAAGGTGGCCGCCGGCGCCACCGTGCTCGTGGCCACCGGCGAGCGCATCGGCGTGGACGGGGTGATCACCGACGGCATCTCCGACATCGACACCAGCCTCATCTCGGGCGAGAGCGTGCCGACCGCCGTGGCCCCCGGCGCCCGCGTGTTCGCCGGTACCATCAACCTGTCGGCACCCCTGCGGCTGCGGGTGGCTGCCGTCGGCGAGCGCACCCTGCTGGCCGAGATCGTGCGCATGATGGAGGTTGCCGAGCAAGGCCGCGCCAAATACGTGGCCCTGGCCGACCGCGTGGCCCGCTGGTATGCCCCGGTGGTGCACGTGGCCGCGCTGGGCACCTTCCTGGGCTGGACCCTCGGCATGGGCGCCCCCTGGCAGCAGGCGCTGCTGAACGCGGTGGCCGTGCTGATCATCACCTGCCCGTGCGCGCTGGCGCTGGCGGTGCCGGTGGTCCAGGTCATCGCCTCGGGCCGTCTGCTGCGCCAGGGCATCTTGTTGAAATCCGCCACCGCGCTGGAGCGTTTCGCCGAGATCGACACCGTGGTGTTCGACAAGACCGGAACCCTGACGCTGGGCAAGGCCGAACTGATCCATGACGGGTCGTGGACCCGCGCGCAGCTCGAGTTGGCCGCCTCGCTCGCCATTGCGTCGCGCCATCCGCTGGCCCGCGCCCTCACCGCCGCCGTGCCGGGGGCCAGGCTGGCCGAGGGCGTGCGGGAAGAACCGGGCCGCGGCATGGCCGCCGCCGCCATCCGCCTGGGCAGCCGGACCTGGATGGGCATTGCCGAGGA
>JAEZFE010000545.1 GCA_023437865.1 Pseudomonadota bacterium
GGGCAGCACATTGGTACAGAATACCCTCAAGGGCTTGGAAACAAAGGCGTTCTAAGGCCGGGAAATCCGGGGTTTGCGGAAGTTGGTGATCTTCTCCCACCCTCTCCGCCATTAAACAAAAGGGTCCGCTAACGCGGGCCCTTTTGTTTTGCGGGCTGGCTTGGCCCCGCATCCCGACCTACCTTCGTGGAAACGCAATCCATGAGAGGCTGGCCATGATCCTTACGACCACCGACGGCGTCGACGGCGCCCGCATCGTCCAGTATTGCGGCATCGTGTCGGGCGACACCGTGCTGGGCACCAACATCTTCTCGGATCTGTTCGCTTCGATCCGAGACGTCATCGGCGGCCGCTCGGGCTCGTATGAAGGCAAGCTGCAGGCGGCCAAGGACACCGCCTTGGCCGAAATGGCCGAGCGGGCCAAGGCGCTGGGCGCCAACGCGGTCATCGGCATCGACCTCGACTACCATTCGATTGGCGGCGACTCGAAGACGCTGTTGATGGTGGTCGCCAATGGCACGGCGGTAAAGTTGGACCGGTAGCGAACCTTTCGGCCCGCCAGCGGTTCACCGGATATATCCCCTCCGTGGAGCCGCCATGCGCCGTATTGCCCTGCTGGCATTCCTCGCCGCTGCCTCACCCGCTTTCGCCCAGGATGCCAATCTCGTCGGATTGGAGGTGCGTTCGGCCGACCACGACAGCGTGGTGGGCGAAGTGGTCGGTGTGCGCGGCAGCCAAGCCATCATCCAGTTGGAGGCCCATGACCAGCCGGTCGCCATCGAGCTGAGCCGGTTGCAGCGCGACGGCAACAAGCTGAGCCTGTCCATGAGCGAGGACGAGCTGGCCCAACTGCCGCCGGTCGAGCCCCCCGCTTCCGAAAACAGCGCGCCCGAAGGCGGTGCTGCGCAATCGCCGTCTTCGGGCGGCACCACCCCGGGCTGGGGGGCGCCGCAGGGTGGGTGGACCGGGCCGGAGTACCGCTGAATGCCGCCCGAAACCGAGGCCCGGCGCGAGCGCAAGGCGGAGATCACCGCCTTCCTGTTCCTGACCATCATCCTATGGCCGGTGCTGGCCATCGGCGCGGTCGGCGGCTGGGGCTTCCTGGTGTGGATGTACCAGCTGATCGCCGGCCCGCCGGGGCCGCCCCCGGTGACCTGAGATGGACGCCGCCCGCCGCCGCTTCCTGCTGGGACGCAAAGTGGCGCCCGTCGCCCGCCTGGACGACAATTGCCTGGCATGGCGCAGCATCGCCTGCATGACTTGCCGCGAGGCCTGCCCCGAGGACGCCATTCGCATGCGCATCGTCCGGGGCGGCGCGGTGCCCGAACTGGACGCCACCCGCTGCACCGGCTGCGGCGAGTGCATCCCCCCCTGCCCCGTCTCGGCCATCCGCCTTGCCGAAAGGACCGCCGATGTCTGAGCACCTGGCCAGCCTGGTCGTCCATGTGCGACCCGAGTACGAGACCGGCGCCTGCGCCGCCATCGCGGCCATGGGGGGCGAAATCCACGCCGCCCACGGCGGCAAGCTGGTTGTCACCCTGGAGGCCCCCGACGAGGCCGCCATTGCCGAAGCCATGACCCGCATGACCCTGCTGGACGGCGTCTTCAGCGCGGCGCTGGTCTTTCACCATCACGATGGAGCGCCGCCATGACCATCACGCGCCGCGACTTCCTGAAAGCGCAAGCCGTCGCCACCGCCGCCATGGCCGCCGGCATCCCGCTGCCCGCCTCGGCGCAGATGCCCACCGATACCGGCACGCCGACCTCGGGCGCCGACAATTCACTGAAATGGTCGAAGGCGCCGTGCCGGTTCTGCGGCACCGGATGCGGCGTCATGGTAGCGGTCAAGGACGGCAAGGTGGTCGCCACCCATGGCGACATGCAGGCCGAGGTCAATCGCGGCCTCAACTGCGTGAAGGGCTATTTCCTCTCCAAGATCATGTACGGCGAGGACCGCCTGACCACGCCGCTGATGCGCAAACGCGCCGGCGTCTACGACAAGGACGGCGAATTCGAGCCGGTGTCGTGGGACGAGGCCTTCGACCTGATGGCGGAGAAGTGCAAGGCGGTGCTTCGCGAGAAGGGACCCGAGGCGGTCGGCATGTTCGGATCCGGCCAGTGGACGATCTTCGAGGGCTATGCCGCCACCAAGCTGATGCGGGCCGGCTTCCGGTCGAACAACCTGGACCCCAACGCCCGCCACTGCATGGCCTCGGCGGCGGTGACCTTCATCCGCACCTTCGGCATGGACGAGCCGATGGGCTGCTACGACGATTTCGAGCACGCCGACGCCTTCGTGCTGTGGGGATCGAACATGGCGGAGATGCACCCCGTCCTGTGGACCCGCCTGACCGACCGGCGCCTGTCCCATCCGAACTGCCAGGTCGCCGTGCTCTCCACCTTCGAGCACCGCTCCAGCGACCTCGCCGACCTCAACATCATCTTCAAGCCGGGCACCGACCTGGCGATCCTCAACTGCATCGCCAACCACATCATCCAGAGCGGGGCGGTGAACCGCGGCTTCGTCGAGAAGCACGCCAACTTCCGGCTGGCCAACACCGACATCGGCTACGGCCTGCGTTCCGACAACGTCCTGGAGCAGCGCGCCCAGCACGCCAACGACGCCGGCGTGTCGGCCCCGGCCTCCTTCGAGGAGTACGCCCGGCTGGTCGCCGCCTACACGGTGGACCACGCCTCCGAGCTGAGCGGCGTGCCCAAGGACCGGCTGGAGGCGCTGGCCCGCCTCTACGCCGACCCCAAGATCAAGGTCATGTCGCTGTGGACCATGGGCTTCAACCAGCATGTCCGCGGCGTGTGGGCCAACCACATGGTCTACAACCTGCATCTGCTGACCGGGAAGATCGCCGAGCCGGGCAACAGCCCCTTCTCGCTGACCGGGCAGCCCTCGGCCTGCGGCACGGCGCGCGAGGTCGGCACCTTCGCCCACCGTCTGCCCGCCGACATGC
>JAEZFE010000003.1 GCA_023437865.1 Pseudomonadota bacterium
CAGGGTGGCGACGGTCGAGCCCTTGCCGTTGGTGCCGGCCACGTGAATGACCGGCGGCAGCTGGTCCTGCGGATTGCCCAGCTTCGAAAGCAGCGCCAGCACCCGGTCGAGCGACAGGTCGATGACCTTGGGGTGGAGTTGGGTCAGGCGGGCGAGAATGGCGTCGATCATGACGATACCCCAGAAATGATCATGGCCGGGAATGACCCGGCCATGACGTAATGCAAGCGAAGACCCCGGATTACATCCGGGCGGCACCCTCGGGGTCGATGTCCGGCGTGTCCACCGGCAGCATGACCACCTCGCCCGCCGGCGCGCGGTTGCGCAGCAGCGACAGCGTGCGGGTCAGGGTGGCGCGCAGGTCCTTGCGGTGGACGACCATGTCGATCATGCCGTGGTCCAGCAGGTACTCGGCACGCTGGAAGCCCTCGGGCAGCTTTTCGCGGATGGTGCTTTCGATCACCCGGGCACCGGCGAAGCCGATGATGCAACCCGGCTCGGCGATGGCGATGTCGCCCAGCATGGCGAAGCTGGCCGAAACGCCGCCGGTGGTGGGGTCGGTCAGCAGCACGATGTAGGGGAGCCGCTTTTCTTTCACCTTGTCCAACGCCACGGTGGTCCGCGCCATCTGCATCAGCGACAGGATGCCTTCCTGCATGCGGGCGCCGCCCGAAGCGGGGATGACGATCAGGGGCGCGTCCTGCAGCACGGCCAATTCGGCGGCGGCAACGATGCCCTCGCCCACCGCCACGCCCATGGACCCGCCCTGGAAGTCGAAGTTGAACGCGGCGATGACCACGCCCTGGCCGCCCATCTTGCCGTGGGCAACGACGATGGCGTCCTGCTCGCCGGTCTTGGCGCGCGTGTCCTTCAGGCGGTCGGTGTAACGCTTCTGATCCTTGAACTTCAGCGGATCCTCGGCGACCTTGGGCAGCTCGATGCGGGTGTACTTGCCGTCATCGAACAGCATCTCCAGGCGCTTCCTGACCGTCAGGCGCATGTGATGGCCGCAATGCTGGCAGACGTTGAGCGCCTTCTCCAGATCGCGGTGGAAGATCATGTGACCGCAGCCCGGGCACTTATGCCACAGATTGTCCGGCACCTCCTTGGGGCGGACGAGAGCCTGGAGCTTGGGGCGGACGTAGTTGGTCAGCCAGTTCATAGACGAAACATCCTTCAGACTTTGGGCGCCTGCGGGCGCAAAATACCTTACTTCCGCGCGCCGCGCACGCCTGCGGCGAGCTTGCGGACCAGGGCGAAGGTGGCTTCCACCGGGTCTTCTCCCTTGGCCTTGGCGTCCTGGGCGGCGGCGACGATGGCCGAGCCCACGACCGCGCCATCGGCCAGCCGGGCCACTTCGGCGGCCTGCTCCGGGGTCTTGATGCCGAACCCGACACAGACCGGCAAGGGCGTATGGGCGCGGATGCGCGACACCGCCTCCTCGATGGCCGAGGCCGAAGCCGAGGCCGTGCCGGTGACACCGGCGATGGAGACGTAGTAGACGAACCCCGAGGCGTCGGACACCACCTTGGGCAGGCGGGCGTCGTCGCTGGTGGGGGTGGTCAGGAAGATGAAGTCGATGGCGTTGGCACGGCAATGCGGCAGCAGCTCGTCGGCTTCCTCGGGCGGCAGATCGACGATGATCAGGCCGTCCACGCCGGCCTCGGCCGCGTCCTTGCAGAACTTCTCCGGGCCCCAGGCATAGACCGGGTTGTAATAGCCCATCAACACCACCGGGGTGGCGTTGTCGGCCTTGCGGAACTCGGCGATCATTTCCAGCGTGCCGCGGAGCGAGCCGCCAGCCTCCAGCGCGCGCTGGGCGGCGTATTGGATGGAGGGGCCGTCCGCCATGGGATCGGTGAACGGCATGCCGAATTCGATCACGTCGGCGCCCGCCGCCGGCAATCCGTTCAGGATGGCCTGGGAGGTGGCGCGGTCGGGATCGAACCCCATCACATAGGTAATGAGGGCCGCGCGATCCTCGACGGCCAACTTCATGAAACGACGACCAAGACGGCTCATCAGACCAGACCCCCGAAGCTGGAATCGCCGAGCGCACGGGCGACCGTATTGACGTCCTTGTCGCCGCGGCCCGACAGGTTCACCACCATCAGGTGATCCTTGGGCAGCGACCCGGCGATCTTCGCGGCATGGGCCAGCGCATGGCTGGATTCCAGCGCCGGGATGATGCCTTCCAGGCGGGTGGTCTGCTGGAACGCGGCCAGCGCCTCGTCATCGGTGACGGAGACGTATTCGACGCGGCCGACGTCGTGCAGCCACGAATGCTCGGGGCCGATGCCGGGATAGTCCAGACCTGCCGAGATGGAATGGGCTTCGGCGATCTGGCCATTCTCGTCTTGCAGCAGGTAGGTGCGGTTGCCATGCAGCACGCCGGGACGGCCACCGGTCAGCGAGGCGGCATGCTGGCCGGTGGGAATGCCGTGGCCGGCGGCCTCGACGCCGATGATGCGCACGCCGTTGTCGTCGAGGAACGGATGGAACAGGCCCATGGCGTTGGAGCCGCCGCCGATGCAAGCCACCAGCGAATCGGGCAGGCGTCCCTCATGGGCCATCATCTGCTCGCGTACCTCGGCACCGATGACCGACTGGAAGTCGCGGACCATGGCCGGGAACGGGTGCGGACCGGCCACCGTGCCGATCAGATAATAGGTATCGGCGACGTTGGTCACCCAGTCGCGCAACGCATCGTTCATGGCGTCCTTGAGCGTCGCCGCGCCCGAGGTCACGGGCCGCACTTCCGCCCCCAGCTGCTTCATGCGGTAGACGTTGGGCGCCTGACGCTCGATGTCGGTGGCGCCCATGTAGATAACGCATTGCAGGCCGAACAGCGCGCACACGGTGGCCGTCGCCACGCCATGCTGGCCGGCGCCGGTCTCGGCGATAATGCGCTTCTTGCCCATGCGCTGGGCCAGCAGAATCTGGCCGATGCAGTTATTGATCTTGTGGGCGCCGGTGTGGTTGAGGTCTTCACGCTTGAGGTAGACCTTGGCGCCGCCCCAGGCCTCGGTCAGCCGGCGGGCGAAATAGAGCGGATTCGGACGGCCCACATAGTTCTTCAGCAGCTCGCGGAACTGCGCCTCGAAGGCCGGGTCGGCCTTGGCGGCCTGATAGGCCTTCTCCACCTCAAGGATCAGCGGCATCAGGGGCTCGGCCACGAAACGGCCGCCGAAAATGCCGAAATGCCCGCGCTCGTCAGGGCCGGCGCGGTAGGTGTTCAAGCTCTGCATGCTTCTCTAACCAGCCATCCGGGAAAGGCGGCTAATAAAGCATGAAGCCGGGCCGGAGGGGAGCCTTTTCGTGGCGGGACGCTGCGCGCGAATAGAAAAACACGAAATTCTATCGTAATATGGATCGTAGGGCTTTTGAACAGGGGAGGATACCAATGAAGAATCTCCGCACGCTCGCCATGGCCGCCGCGATGATCGCCGCTGCCGCGCCCGCTTTCGCCAAGGAAGCTCCTGTCAGCTTCGCTGAAGACGTCCAGCCCATCATCCAGTCGCGCTGTACCATGTGCCACCAGCCCGGTGCCGACGGTTTCGTCAAAAGCGGCTTCGACCTGACCAGCTATGCCGGCCTGATGAGGGGCACCAAGCACGGTCCCATGATTACCCCCGGCGACCCGGTCACCTCGAACCTGATGGTGCTGGTCGACGGCAAGGCCGACAAGTCGCTGCAAATGCCGCACGGCAAGAAGAAGCTGTCGACCTGCGACCGCGACACCATCCGCAAATGGATCAAGCAGGGCGCCAAGGACAACTGAGCCAAGCATCCAGGCCTCGGGGGCGGGGGGCACCACCCCCGCCCTCGCCCTCCACGCATCGGGGGGCGCCAGCCGCTCATCGGGAAAGCCTTACACCCTGTTAACCCCCGCGCCCTTACCCCTCGTGACCCAACATTTACGAGAGGTCAGCGCATGCGCCGCAAAGGGCGGGTGGTTTTGGGATCGGCCTTGCTGGGGCTGGGGGCGTGGTCGGTGGTGCCGGGTTTGATTCATCCCACCAGCACCGACGCCGTGGTCAATGCCGAAGTGGTGACCGTGCGCGCACCCGTCGAGGGCCAACTTGCGGCCCGCTTCGGGCTGGCCGTGGGCGACCGGGTCAGCTTGGGTGAGGAAGTGGCACGGGTGAAGGCGATGCGGCCCGAAACCGGACGGCGCGATTCCCTGACGCTGGAACTGGCGGCGCAGCGGCGGCTGGCGGATGCGCTGAAAGCGCAGGAAGCAGACCTTGCCACCTTGGACAAGGAATTGGCCGGACGCAGCAAGGCTTACCGTTCTGCCGCCGGCCAGCGTCTGACGCTGGCGCATTCGGAAGCCGAAGCCCGGTTGAACAGCGCCGAGGCGGCGCACGACATGGCCAAAGCCGAACTTGGCCGCAAGGAAGCGCTGTTTGCCAAGGATCTGGTCGCCCCCGCCGCCGTGGACACCGCGCGTGCCGTCGAGCGTGCCGCCGCTGCCGCCATCGCCGAGGCGCGGGCGGCGCTGGCCCGCCCCGGGGCGGAAGCCAAGGCGGTGGGGCGCGGAGCCTTCGTGGTGGGCGGCGGCGATGATTCGCCCTATTCCGACCAGCGCCGCGATGAAGTGCGGGTCAAGCGCGCCGCACTTGCCGTCGACCTCGCCCAGGCCGAGGTGCGGGTGGCGGAACTCACCCGCCAGCTCGCCGTCGAGAACCAGCTGGCGGCCAAGCTGTCCGATGCCATCCTGGCCGCTCCGGTGTCGGGCGTGGTGTGGCAGCGCTTCGCCGCCGAAGGCGACGCGGTTCGCCCGGGCGATCCGCTGGTAGGCGTGGTCGATTGCGACAAGCTGTTCCTGACTGCCGTGCTGCCCAAGCGATATTTCGCCGAGATCAAGGCCGGCGACCGCGCACGCGCGCGGCTGGCCGGGATCGATGAGACTGTGGACGCGGTGGTGCAGTCAGTGCGTGCCGCCGCCGGTGCGCAGGCAAACACCGCCGCCGCCGTCGCCCCGGTGGCCGAAGAGGGCGAGCAGGTGGTGGTAACGCTGGCGGTGCATGATTCCAAGATTGGCAACCGCTCGGATAATTTCTGCCAGGTCGGCCAGCGCGCTTCAGTGACCTTCCGCATGCCGGCCCTGAAGCCGCTGGTGGACGCGGTGGCCTCGGGCATTCTGAGCGGCGGCAATGCTACCTGAGCTGGCCCCGACCCTGATCCTGGTCGGCCTCGCCGTACTGGTGCTGCCATCGCTGCCGCGCGAGCACATCCTTGGCCGTGCCGTGGTCATGGGCATCAGCATCGCCGCCATGGGCCAATACCTGGTATGGCGCCTGTCCACGACCCTGCCGCCGCTGGAGGCGAAGCCAGCATCCTTGTGGATGTGGCTGGTGGCGGTGATGGAGGCGGCCACGCTGCTGAACGCCATGATCACCGCGTTTTTCCTGAGCCGCCGCCGCGACCGCCGGCGCGAGGCCGATGCGGGCGAAGCGCGCCTGGCCGCGCGAACGGCTTTGCCCCCGGTGGACGTGATCATCCCCACCTATAACGAACCCGTCGAAGTGGTGGAGCGCTCCATCCTGGGTGCACTGGCACTGGATTGGCCCGAGGTGCGGGTATGGGTGCTGGACGATGGCCGCCGCCCCTGGCTGGCGGATTATTGTGTCGCCAAGGGGGTCAGATGGATCACCCGCGCCGACAACAAGGACGGCAAAGCCGGCAACGTCAACGCCTGGCTGCAATCGGGCGTCGGCACGGCGCCGTTCCTTATGGTGCTGGACGCCGATTTCGTACCGCAGCGCCGCTTCCTGCGGCGGACCCTTGGCTTATTCGACGACGGCAAGGTAGCTCTGGTCCAAACCCCGCAAAGCTTCTTCAACCCCGATCCCATCCAGATGAACCTGCTGTGCGGGTCGAGCTTGGCTGACGAGCAGCGCTTCTTCTATCACGATTTTCAGCCCTGCCTGGACGCTTGGGGCGCCGCGTTTTGCTGCGGCACCTCGTTCGTGGTGCGCCGGGAGGCGTTGGACGCGATGGGCGGCATCCCCACCTGCTCGGTCACCGAAGACATGATGACCACCTATGCCCTGGCGGGCCAAGGCTGGCGCACCTTGTACCTGGACGAACCGCTGTCCTCCGGCCTCGCCCCCGAGGGCTTGGCCGAGTTCGTCAACCAGCGCGCGCGCTGGTGCCTGGGCACGGTGCAAAGCATGCGCTCGCCGAGAAGCCCGTTCCGGGCCAAGGGGCTGGGCTGGGCCCACCGCCTGTGCTTCCTGAACGCGCAACTCTTCTGGCTGGGCGCGGTGCCCATGATGCTGCTGGCCATGCTGGCGCCCGCCGTCTTTTGGTGGACCGGCACCCCGGCGTTCCTGGCCGCCCCGGATACCTTCCTCCTGCATTTCGGCCCGCGTTTCGCTGCCGAGGCCATCTCGGTGGCGTGGGTGTCGCGGTTCTCGGTGGTGCCGCTGCTGTCGGGCCTCGCACCTCTGGTCATTGCGCCGGCGGCGGTCATGTCCGCCTGTAAGGCGCTGTTCCAGCCAGGCGAACACCGGTTCAAGGTCACCATGAAGGGCGGTGACCGCCGGAGCGTGGTGGTGCATGGGCGATTGCTGGGCTGGCTGGGCGCGCTGATGGCCGCCACGGCGGGCGGCATGGTGATTGGCCAGATTCCCGCCCTGGCCCCCTTGTCCGGAAGCCAGGGCGTGGCGCTGAACCTGGGCTGGAGCGCCTATGCGCTGCTGATCCTCTTTCTCGCCATGCTGGTCGCGGTAGAGGTACCGCGCCGCCGCCGGGAGGAGCGCCTGCCGTTCCGCGAAATGATCCTGCTCAACGGCCGTCCCGCCATGCTGGAAGACCTGTCGCTGAGTGGCGCACGCATCCGCGGCGAGTGCACGGGCGAGAGCGCATTGCTGAGCCTTACCGAAGTGGGCGAGGTGGACGCCCGCGTGGTGCGCCGTGGTGGCGGCACGCTCCACGTGGCCTTTACCGACACGGCATCATGCCGTGACGCCCTGATCCGCAAACTTTACACCGGCCCGCAAGCCCTGCCGGGTGACACGCTGCGCCCCGCCAGGGCATTGCATGCGGTGATGCGGCGGAGCTTTGTCTCCGCCGACTGAACCACCCACACGGAAGCTGTGGTTGATATCGGCACGCCGAAAGGCCTAGCGTTTCACGCTATCGGGTGAGGGGTAGCCAATGATCGACCACGACTTCTTCGACGAACTGCGCTGCCGCGCCCAAGGATGCGGCGATGTCCGCATTGCCGCCTGCAAGTCGGGATCGGGAGCGGTGAAGGAACTGGTCTATTGCCTGATGGATGGCTGCTATTACGTCACCGTCGACGGACGTGAGCGCGTGCGCAGCGACACGCCGGACACCGTCCTGAATTTCTTCAACGGCCCGGCTCCCGAGTAAGCTCAGCCGACCCGCTCCTCCGGCAGCCGCCCGGTGACCGCCAGCCAGTTCATGAAATGGCTGAGGCCGTCGAGATCAGGAAACAAGGTCGAGTGATTATAGCCATACTGACTGAGCTCCATCAGGAGGTCGTTCCGATACTCGGCGCCGATGACGAATTTATGCAAATCACCGTCACCATCGCCGACGGGACGAGTGGGCGGTCCGTGGACGGTGAAGGCAGCCCCCTGACGGGCGATGCGGGCGGCGTGGGCGCCGGGGCGGTAGAGCAGGACGCCGTCCACCTGGAACGGATTTTGGCTTTCGGGATTGGCCGCCGCCTTGGGCGAGAACGCCCACACAACCGCCTCGCCCGGACATTGCTTGCAGGAGGCGAAGAAAGCCGCCACCAGTGGATTGATG
Source organism: Pseudomonadota bacterium (assembly GCA_023437865.1). Taxonomy (GTDB): domain Bacteria; phylum Pseudomonadota; class Alphaproteobacteria; order Rhodospirillales; family Magnetospirillaceae; genus Magnetospirillum. The sequence goes on from JAEZFE010000003.1 coordinate 7,789, forward strand.
GTCCAGTCGAGCAACCGTGTGGCAAGACCGTGGTGCTGGGCGATCGCCAGCCAATCCCAATCACTGGGCGGCGGATATTCGATGAATTGGACCGCATTGCGCTTCCATGCCGCAAACAGGTCCAACTCCGCCCGGCCTAAGTGCTGGTTGCGCCCAACCTGGGGCACCAGTTGCCAATCGGCTTCGGCCTGGCCGCGATAAAGCCACAGCGCACCATGGCGGTGCTGCCCCAGCGCGCGGTGCAGGTCCTCGAAACAGCCGATGCGGTTTTCATACATGCCCCGGATAACACAGGGCTCTCACGCTGGGTTCAGTTCTGGGGCCAGCGCTTATGCAGCCACAGCCATTGTCCGGGGCATTCGCGTACCCATCGCTCGATCTGGGCGTTGATGCGCGTCATCACCGTCAGAGTATCGGCATGGATGTTCCCGGTCTCGGGCAAATCCATGGGCGGCAGCATGGTGATGCGGAAATGGGCGCCGCGCAGACGCTCGACCTTGAACAGGACCAGCGGACAGCGGAATTTGAGGGCAAAACGGGCCGCCGCCGGGGCGGTCATGGCATCGCGGCCGAAGAACGGCACGGCGATGCCGTCATTCATCTTCTGATCCACCAGCATGCCGAGATGCCCGCCGGCCTTGAGCACCGCCAGGATCTCACGCGCCCCTTCGGAGCCCTTGCGGATCTGGCCGGCCCCGGCATCGGCGCGGCATTCGCGATAGATGTCCTCGATCCACGGATTGTTGGCGGCGCGATAGACCACGGTCAGGTCGAAGCCCTCGCGCTCGGCCAAGGCGCCGGCCAGTTCCCAATTGCCGAAATGGGAGGCGACGAACAGGCCGGGCTTGCCGTCGTCACGCAACAGATGGACGTTTTCGAGCCCGACCACCTCGACCCGGCTTTGCATCAATTTCTTGACGTGCGGGAACTCGCCGACCACACGGCCCAGATTGTCCCACACCTCGACCACGATGGCGTCGATCTCGGCGGCGCTCTTCTCCGGAAAGGCACGCCGGAGGTTGCGCCGCGCCATCGCGGACACCTTGAGCCGAGGCCCGATGGTGCGGGTCAGCCAGCCGCCCAGGCCCGAGGCCGCGTCCACCGGCAACGCGCGCAGCACCGCCAGCAGAGCGCGGGCGGCGGCGGCTTCCAATCTCTGACGGGTGGTCTTGGAAATCAGGCTCACATTCGGCTGTCCACGCGGTCGAGCAGGGCGTCGAGCGCTTCGGGTTTGTCCCATTCCAGCGTCACGGTCAAGACCGACAGCATGCCGCGCATGTCGGTCGGCACGCGCACGGCATCCTTGGCGGTGGTGGCGAGCGTGGCGCCAGCTCTCTCTGCCTGTTCGGCCAGGGCGGCGATCTCGGCGCGGGTATAAGGATGGTGGTCGGGGAAGGAACGGGCGGCGACGATCTCGGCCCCAACCGACTTCAGCGTGTCGAAGAATTTGGCCGGGCGCCCGATGCCGGCGAAGGCCACCACCTTGCGGCCCCGGAACCGCTCAGCCTCGGGGCCGGGAGCCAGCCGCGCCCGCAGCACCGGCAGATCGCCGAACCAGCGGGCGGCGCCGGCGCGGTCCTCCCCCATCAGCACCACCGCATCGGCACGCGCCAGACCGGCCTGAATGCTTTCGCGGCACGGGCCGGCGGGAATGACGCGGCCATTGCCGAAGCCGTAACCGCCATCCACCACCACCAGCGAAAGGTCCTTGACCAGGCTGGGGTTCTGATAGCCGTCGTCCATGACCAGGATGTCGCACCCCATGGCCGCCGCCGATTTCGCGCCGTCGGGGCGTACCCGCGCCACCCAGGTGGGGGCCTGCTGGGCCAGCAGCAGGGCCTCGTCCCCGACGCGGACGGCATCGTGGCGCAGCAGGTCCACCGCACGCGGCCCCACCTCGGTGCCGCCATAGCCGCGCGTCAGCAAATGCGGCTGACGCCCGCGCGCCGCCAAACGCTGAACCAGGTCAATGCACACCGGCGTCTTGCCCGCCCCACCGGAGACGATGTTGCCGACGCAGATCACCGGCATGGCGGCGCGATAGGACTCCCCGCCCGCCAGCTTGCGGGCCACTGCCCAGGCGTAGACCGAGCCCAACGGCGCCAGCACGCGCCCGGCCAGACTGTCCTTGTGCCAGAACTCAGGGGCGTGCACGTGCGGCCTCCAGGAACGGCGCCAGCACATCCATCAGCGCGTCCAGCACGCCGGCCTCGCTGTCGGCCCAGGCCAGCGCCGCCCGCCGCCGCGCCGCCAGCAGGGCAGGATCGGCCAGCAGACGCCCCACGGCCTCGGCCAAGCCGGCCTCGTCGGCCACCTGCTCGGCGGCACCGGCATCGACCATGCTAGGAGCCATCTCGGGGAAGTTGTCCATAGACGGCCCGAACAGCACGGCAGCGCCCAGGCGCGCGGGCTCGAACGGGTTCTGGCCGCCCGTCGCGGCGGAGCCGCGCCCGCCGGAACCCGCGGCGATGCTCTTGCCGACGAACACAATGGGCGCCAGGCGGTAGAACAGGCCCAGTTCGCCCATGGTATCGGCCACGTACAGCTCGCAATCGAGTGTACCGCCCGCCGAGCGCAGGTTTGCGCCCAACTCGGCGGCGATCTCGGGGCCCCGTTGGGGATGGCGCGGCACGATCAGCGTCAGCAGGCCGGGGAAACGGTCTCGCAGCAAGCCGTGCACGCGGGCGATCAACGCCTCCTCGCCGGGATGGGTGCTGGCGGCCAGCCAGAGCGGGCGGCTGCCGATGGCGGCGCGCAGGCGGTCCAATTCGGCCTCGACGCACGGCAGGGGCGGCACCGCCATCTTGAGATTGCCTACGCACTCCGTGCGGGGCGCCCCCAGAGCGGCGAGCCGCTGGGCATCGCCTGGGGTCTGGCCCAGGCACAGGCTGAAGCCCGAGAGCAGATGGCGGATGAAGCCGCGCGCGCGCTGCCAGCCGGCGAAGGATTTCGGCGAGATGCGGCCCTGGATCAGCACCAGGGGGATGGCACGGCGGCGGATGCCGTCCAGCAGATTGGGCCAGAAATCGGATTCGGCCCACAGCACCAGATCGGGCCGCCAATGGTCGAGGAAGGCGCGCACGAAACCGGGGCGGTCCACCGGGATATATTGGTGCACGGCACCAGGCGGCAGACGCTCGGCCATCAGCTTGGCCGAGGTCACGGTGCCGGTGGTGACCAGCACCGCCATGCGTGGCACCAGGCGCTCGACCAGCGGCAACAGCGACAGCGATTCGCCCACGCTGGCGGCGTGCAGCCACACCAGCGGGCCGGCGGGGCGCGGCAGGCCAGGCCGGCCCAGGCGCTCGGCGAAGCGGACCGGGTCCTCCTTGCCGCGTTTCAGGCGGCGGCGCAGGTAATGGCCGATCAGCGGACCGCCCAGGATGGTGAGCGCGCGGTAAAGGCCGAAGATCATGCGGGCTCCACCGGGGGCACGCCCATCATGCGATCGGCCTCGGCGGCTTGGGCGACCATGATTTCCTGAACCTTCAGGCGCATGGCCTCGGTTCCGGCCTCGTCCAGATCCTTGGGCACCTCGATGGGCTCGCCCCATAGGAACACCCCGCGCGAAAAAGGGCGGGTGACGGCGAAGCGATCCCAGCTTTTGAGCAGACGGCGCTGATCCGACGAATAGCACACCGGAATGATGGGACAGCCCGACAGCCGGGCGATGTTGATCATGCCGGCGGTCGCGTGCATGCGCGGGCCGCGCGGGCCGTCCGGGGTGATGCCGATGCAATATCCGCCACGCAGCATCTTGAGAATGGACCGCAGCGCCGCAGCGCCGCCGCGCGTGGTCGAGCCCTCGATGCAGCCGATGCCGAAATGGCCGACCGTGCGGGCGATCAGCTTGCCGTCGCGGTGCTGCGAAATCAGCATGTGGATAGGCATGCCGCCTCGCCAGCATTTGGGCATCATCAAAAGGCGGCCGTGCCAGAACGCCAGGATGAACGGCTTGTTGTGATCCCAGTAGGCCGCCGGGATGTGGCCGCCAACCACCTGCCAGCGCCCGGTCGCCCACACCAGCCGGATGAACTGAGCGGCGATCCAGCACAGCAGGCCGCGAATGCGCTCGCTTTTGCCGATGCGCTTGACCAGCCCCATGGACGTTACGACGGCCAGCCGGAGGACTGAGCCTCTTCAGCGAATTGCATGGCGTAGAGGCGGGCATAGATGCCGCCGCGCGCCATCAGCGCGTTATGGTCGCCCGATTCGGCCACCCGGCCACGGTCCATGACGTGGATCAGGTCGGCATTGACCACCGTGGACAGGCGGTGGGCGATGACGATGGTGGTGCGGCCCTTCATCAACTGTTCCAGGGCGTGCTGGACCTGACGCTCGGATTCGGTGTCGAGCGCGCTGGTGGCCTCGTCCAGCAGCAGAATGGGGGCGTTCTTGAGCATGGCCCGCGCGATCGCCAGACGCTGGCGCTGGCCGCCCGACAGGTTCAGGCCGCGCTCGCCCACTACGGTGTCATAGCCCTCGGGCAGGCCCATGATGAATTCGTGGGCGGCGGCCATGCGGGCGGCGGCCTCGATCTCCTCGTCGGTGGCGCCAAAGCGGCCATAGGCGATGTTGGCGCGGATGGTGTCGTCAAACAGCACCACTTCCTGGCTGACCAGCGCCATCTTGGCGCGCAGCGAGGACAGCGAAACGTCGCGCACGTCCTGGCCGTCCACCAGCACGCGGCCGTCGGTGACGTCGAAGAAGCGCGGCAGCAGATTGAGGATCGTGGTCTTGCCGGCGCCCGAGGGGCCGACCAGCGCCACCGTCTTGCCGCCCGGCACGTCCAGATCGACGCCATCCAGTGCCGCCTTGGCGCCGTCATAGGTGAAGAACACGCCCTCCAGCCGCACATTGCCCTCGCGCACCACCAGATCGTGGCCGGCGCGGTCGCTAATGGTGGCGGCGGTGTCAATGACCTCGAAGCAACGGGCGGCGGCGGCCAGGCCTTCCTGCAGGTTGGTGTTGAGGTTGGCCAGCGCCTTCATGGGCTTATAGGCCAGCATCAGCGCGGTAATGAACGAGAAGAAGGCGCCGGCACGGTCCGGATTGGCATCGGCCTCGGTGATGACCTGGGTGCCGCCATAGACGATGACCACGGTTATGGCGATGCCGCCCAGCATTTCCATGATGGGCGAACTGGCCGAGCGCACGCGCGCCGCCTTGTAGGTGAGCTCGTGCAACGATTCCACCAGGCCGCCCACCTTGCGCTTCTCGTATGTCTCCATCCCATAGGCCTTGACCACGCGGATGCCCTGGATCGCCTGGTTCAGGTAGGTGGACAGCAGGCCGGTCTGCTCCTGGGTGTTGGCGGTGACCTTGCGCATGCGCCGGCCCAGCTTGGCGATGGGCAGGATGGCGAGCGGGAAGACGAAGAAGGTCAGCGAGGACAGCACCCAATCCTGGTAGAACATCAGCCCCACCAGGAAGATCACCGACGACGCGTCCTTGCCGGCGCCGGTTAGCGCATTGGACACAGCAAAGCGCATGGAGCTGACGTCGTTGGTCAGCCGGCTCATCAGCTTGCCCGACTGGTTGGCGTGAAAATACGCCACATCCAGGTCCATCAGGCGCGAGAACAGACGGTTCTGCATGTCGGCAATGACACGCAGGCCGACGCGCGACAGCAGCACCGCCTCGCCGTAATCGGCAATGGCCTTGAAGCCGAAGGTGGTGATGATGGTCACCGCCAGCGGCCACAGATACTCGGCTTTGCGGGCGACGAAGATCTTGTTGATGATCGGGTCCATCAGCCAGGCGTACATGGCCGTGGCGCCCGCTGACACCGCCATGCACAAAACCGCGAGCGCCACCTTGCCTGCGTAAGGGCGCACACCTTCCTTGAGCAGGCGGCGCATCAGCGCGAAGGTGGAGTGATCGAAGGAAATCTTGTTCTGGCTCAACGGCTTGCCCGCAAATGGCGTGTGGAAGCGCGGGACCATAGCATGCGGGCGGAAAAAAGGAAAACCCTCCCCCCGGCGGGGAAGGGCGCCTTTCCTTCTACTCTGCCGCCGCCATCAGGCCGAACAGCGCCTCGTGCGCCTCGGCGTGCAGGCCCTTTCGCCGGCGCAGTTTGAGGTCGCGCTTGGCCCCGATGTCGAAATCATCACCGGGCACCGGCAGCACCGACCGGCCCAGACAGGCATCCAGCCGCTCTTCGGGCGAAAGGCGGCCATAGCCGGCCACGTCCCACAGCGAGCGCAGATCGTAACCAGTGGCCGTACGGCGGAACTGCCAGGTGTTGACGTCGCGGATGGGGCCGCCCATTTCGGCCAGCGGAGCGTAAAGCTGGAACAGCAGGTTATCCTCCGCCTCGACCAGCTCGCAGCCCGAACC
>JAEZFE010000030.1 GCA_023437865.1 Pseudomonadota bacterium
CGTCTCAGCCCCGCGCTTCTTTGAGCCGGGTTTCCTCCAGCTCCCCGCCCTGCTCCAGGATCGGATAGGCAACCGCGGCGATATGGGCGTTGATGCGCTTGAGGTCGCGCAGCACATCCAGATGCAGCGCACTGGTCTCGATGCTCTCGCGCCGGCCTGAACGGATACGGGCAAAGTGGGCTTCGGCGGCGCGGCGCTCCAGGTTGCGGATCTCCGCCTTGTCCGACACCAGCCGGCGTGCCAGCCGCACGTCGCCGGCCAGGAACACTGCCACTGCCGATTTCAGATTGTCGCGCGTCTGGGCAAACATCGCAGCGATATCGGCTCCGCCCTCGGCCGAGAACGTCAGCTGGCGGCTCAGCCGCTTCTTGCCGAGATCCTTGAGATTGCGGTCGATGATGTCGCCGATATGTTCGAGATTGATGACGAAGGTCATGATCTCGGCCACGCGCCGGCTGTCCGCTGGGTCCATATCCTCAGCCGGAAGCCGGGCCAGGTACAGCTTCACCGCCGAATGCAACGAATCCACCACGTCGTCCATGCCGCCCAGCTCCTTGGCGGCTTCGGCATCATCGCCGGTCAGCAGGGATTGGGCGCGTCCGAGCATGGCCTCGACCTGATCGGCGATGCGCAGCGTCTCGCGCGCCGAGCAGGCGATGGCCACATTGGGCGTGCCCAGCGCGCTTTCATCCAGGTGCCGGGGTTTGCGCTGGTCGTCCGCGACCGGCGCTTCCGGCAGCAGATTCGCCAATGCCCGCGACAGCGGCCCCAGCAACGGCAGGAACACCAGCGCCACCATCAGATTCATCAGCACATGGAAATTCACCAGTTGCTGCGCTGCACCAGCGCCGAGATGCGGCAGCACGGATGACAGCGGCTCCAATGCCGCCAGGGCGATGACGCATCCGGCAAGCCGGACGATGGCATTGCCCACCGGCACGCGGCGCGCCAGCGGATTGTCACGTCCGGCTTCGAGCACCGGCGGCAGGGCACTGCCAAGATTGGCGCCCAGCACCAGAGACAATCCGAAGGGCAGGCCAAAGGCGCCGCTGTCAGCCAGGGGCAGGATCAACAGGATCGTCGCCACGCTGGAATGGAACAGCATGGTCAGTGCCGCCGCCAGCACCAGCCCCACCATCCAGATGCCGTCCAGATCGGCCAGAACCCGCAGCAATTGCGGCGCCTCGCGCACCGGACCGGTGGCGGCTTCCAACAACCGGATGGACAGCAGCAGCAGGCCGGCGCCCAGCAGGATGCGGGCAGCCGCAGCCCGCTGCCCGCCTGAACCCGAGCGCTTCAGCACCAGCGATGCCAGCAGCAACGCCGCCGCCAGCGGCCCGACATCGAAGGTCAGCGCCTTCGCCACCAAGGCGGTCCCCAGATTGGCACCCAGCATGGCGGCCTGGGCCGGCACCACCTCCAGCAGGCCGCGACTGAGGAAGGACGCCGCCATCAAACAGGTCGCCGTACTGCTTTGCAAAGCGACCGTCACCGCCAATCCCGCCGCCGCGGCGCTGAGCCGGCTGCCGCCGGCATTGAGCCAGCGCCTGAGCGCGCCGCCAAACGCACGGGTCACCCCGGTGCTGATCATCGACAGCCCCCACAGCAACAGGGCCACCGCTCCCAGGATGTTGATGACGACGACCACCTCGTTCATGGCCGGAAGCCCTCCTCTTCGGGGGTTCTGTCATAAAAATGTAACAATGCGCATGTTCGGCGGCCCACACACCCCCAACGGAAGCAATACATGGTGTTGCGCCCGTCCCCGTGGCCGGCCTAATCTGTGCGCCCATGAGCGAACCCTTTACCGTTCTCTGGCTGCAGGCGGGTAGCTGCGGCGGCTGTACCATGTCGGCGCTGGCGGCGGATGACGTGGGGCTGGTGCGCGCGCTCGCCCGGTTCGGCATCAAGTTTCTGTGGCACCCGTCGCTGTCCGAGGAATCGGGCACCGAAGCGCTCGCCATCCTGGAAGCTGCCGCCGAAGGCCGCCTCCATGTCGATGCGCTGTGCATCGAGGGCGCCATCCTGACCGGTCCCAACGGCACCGGGCGGTTCCAGTTGCTCTCGGGCACTGGCAAGCCGGTCAGCCGCTGGGTCGAGCGCATCGCCCGCCATGCCAGATATCTTGTCGCCGTCGGATCGTGCGCCGCCTATGGCGGCGTCCCCACGGCCGGCATCAACCCCACCGATGCCCAGGGATTGGGGGATTTCCTGCCTGGATACCGTTCCGGCGGCGGCCTGCCGGTGATCAAGGTGGCCGGCTGCGCCCCCCATCCCGGCTGGCTGATCGAGACCCTGGCCGATCTCAGCCTGGGCGGGTTCGACGAGAGCCGGCTCGATTCGCTTGGCCGCCCGCGCGCCTTCGCCGATCACCTGGCCCATCACGGCTGCGGCCGCAACGAGTTCTACGAGTTTAAGGCCAGCGCCGCCCGCGCCTCGGACCGCGGCTGCCTGATGGAGAACCTCGGCTGCAAGGCCACCCAGGCGCCGGGCGATTGCAACATCCGCCGCTGGAACGGCTATGGCTCGTGCACCGATGGCGGGTTTGCCTGCATCAATTGCACCTCGCCCGGTTTCCAGGACCCCAGCGCCCCGTTCCTGGAAACCGCCAAAATCGCCGGCATCCCGGTGGGATTGCCGGTGGACATGCCCAAGGCGTGGTTCGTGGCCCTGGCCGCCCTGTCGAAATCCGCCACCCCGCAGCGCGTGCGCACCAACGCGCATGCCGACCACGTGGTGGTTCCCCCCGCCCGCAAGCCCCCGAAGACGCCGTGACCAATTCGACCCGCCTGATCGTCGGCCCCTTCAACCGCGTCGAAGGCGACCTGGAGGTCACCCTGGACGTGGCCGACGGGGTGGTGCGCGAGGCCCGCGTCACCGCGCCGCTCTATCGTGGTTTCGAGCAGATCCTCGCCGGCCGCCCGGCCGAGGACGCACTGGTCATCGCCCCCCGCATCTGCGGCATCTGTTCGGTATCGCAATCGGTGGCCGCCGCCCGCGCGCTCGCCGGCATCGCCGGGCTCGCGGCGCCGGAGAACGGCAAGCTGGCCGCCGATCTGGTGCTGGCCTGCGAGAATGCCGCCGACCATCTGACCCATTTCGTGCTGTTCTTCATGCCCGATTTCGCGCGGGCCCAATACGCCTCGCGCCCCTGGTACGAGACCGCCCGCGCCCGCTTCGCCGCGCTGGAAGGCGCCAGCCAAAAGGCGCTGGTGCCGGCCCGCGCCCGCTTCCTGCACATCATGGGCATCCTGGCGGGAAAGTGGCCACACTCGCTGGCTCTTCAACCCGGCGGCGTGACCAAGGGCGTCGATGCCGGCGAGCGCGTGCGCCTGCTGGCCATCCTGGCCGATTTCCGCGCCGCCCTGGAAGAAACCCTGTTCGCCGACCGGCTGGAGGCCGTCGCCGCCCTCGACTCCCTCGATGCGCTGGAGGCATGGTCCGACGCCAAGCCGGCGCCGCAGGGCGATTTCCGCCTGTTCCTGCACATCGCCCGTGACCTTGGGCTGGATCGGCTGGGGCGCGGTCCCGGCGCCTTCCTCTCGCATGGCAGCTTCGACCTGTGGCCATCGGGCGTGGTCATGGACGGCGAGACGCGCCCGCATGATCCCGCCGACATGGCGGAAGACCTGACCAGCGCGTGGATGGACGGCCCCACCCAGCCCGCCGCCGACAAGCCGGGCGCCTATAGCTGGTGCAAGGCCCCGCGCCTCAACGGCCGAGTGGTCGAAGTCGGCGCGCTGGCCCGCCAGATGGTGGCCGCCGACCCGCTGGCCCGCTCCCTGGTGGCCGCATCGGGCGGCACTGTGCGCGACCGCGTGGCCATGCGCATGGTCGAACTGGCCCGCCTGGTGCTCGCCATGGAGGGCTGGACGCGCACGCTGACTCCCGGCCAGCCGTTCTGCCACCCCTTTACCCCCGCCGACGGCACCGCCGCCGGCCTTGTCGAAGCCGCCCGCGGCGCCCTGGGCCATTGGCTCACCGTCGAGAACGGCGCCATCCGCAGCTATCAGATCGTCGCCCCCACCACCTGGAACTTCTCCCCCCGCGACGTCTCCGGCATACCCGGCCCGCTGGAACAGGCCCTGGCCGGCACCCCCGTCCTCCCGGGCGAAACCACCCCGGTGGCGGTTCAGCACGTGGTCCGCAGCTTCGACCCGTGCATGGTGTGCACGGTGCATTGAAGTTTTTGTGAGGGATTCTCGGTAGTTAGCGGACGTGTCCCAACATGCGTCCACCATGCGTCCATTATGGACGCGTAGATAACCGGAACTGCATCCCAGCTATCGCATCAGGTGAAGTGTGTCGATGGGGGCCGGCTGGTAGCCAGCGCTTTCCGGACCGGCAGCGGTGTGATCTCTTACGATGGCTCGCGGGGCCTGGTTGGAGCCTTAGCCCGATCTCGTTTATGCCCGTCTGGTCTTCATTGGCGATGCCGGCACCTGCCGCACGGCCATTGATCTTGGGTAGCGCCATGGGCGGCGTGATCTTCCTCGCTTCGGCCTGACGCCAACATATCGTGGGGCGATGTTGAGTAATGGACGATTTGCCACCCCATAAGCATGCAGACTTAAATGCGTCCTCCAGAAGGGGCAGCATCTACCAGAGCGGGCCTGGGAATCCCCTCTGAACGCACCCTAGGCATCGTCCACGGTAATCTCAATGTCGCGTGGTTGAGCCGGAGGCTCAAGACGATAGGTTATAGACACCTGGGTTCTCTCAGTAACGATTGCCTCAACACCTTGAGGTAGATTAGAAAATTTCACCTGTGCGTTCTCTGAGAATGAACAATTAGGAAAGAACCTATAGAGATTGCTTCCAACTTGGACATTTAGTCCTTTCCCAACCTGTTGAGGGGAGAATCCACTTCCCTGCAAAAAGGCAGCGAGAGAACCCAAAAGGTCAGGGGCCATTTGCTGTGCAAAAATGCTCGATTCGGCGCGCACATTTTCAAAAAACGAGATAGCGTGAACCATGTTAGGACCCAATAAATCGGCTAGCATCCGAAGGTTTTTGTAGACAGGCAAAGATCCAGCATACACATCAAGCTCGCCAACGGTCGCATAAACTTTTATCCGACCAGGAACTTTCATTGAAAATGTCGGAACCTTGACCACAACCCTCGTCATCCAGAAGCTGGCACCTTCAGTTATCTGGCCAGGCAACGCCGGATCCGCATCAACTGCCAACGGTTCGCACCCAGGAACTTCAATGCGAGCAGTAAAGCCCTGATGCGGAGCATCAGCAGACGTCCTAACAAAAACGATGAAATGAAGGTCCTCTATCTCCACCGGAAAGCCTGGGACAGGTATCCCGTCGAGGTAGCAACCTGGAATAGATGTTGTTACGCCACCAGCCGGCTCACCCTCGCATGCAAGAAACCAGGAAACAACGCTCGACATATCAAGCCTCCATGTACATAGAGGCCTGCTCGCGATCTCGCGTGTTTGGCCATGATAAGTCAAAAATGTTCGACTGCTCGCTCCAGGATGGCATTGCAAGCTAATTGTGCTTCTGGTGCTCAACTAGAGGCGAAGTTACTGGCAAGCTATCACGCCCAACAGACGAGCCAATTTTAAATGCAAACTGTATTACAAGATGCTGATCAAAATCGCCTCCAAGCGAGGCAGCGGGCGAATCCGATGAAGTCACTACGTATGCGATCAGGCGCTTAATTGCCTCTGGGCAATCGTGCTTCTGCCTGCAATCAGCGACACGCTGAGCTCCAAAGGCCGTGTAGGAAATTTCCGGCTCACTTTCGAGCACCAAAAACATCTCCGCAACACTCTTCATAGTCATATTAACGCGACCATTCAGTCTGCGGATAATGACAGCTGGGTCCATCCCCAAACGATCCGCCAATTTTCGCGCGGTGAACTCGCTGTTAGTCGCCTGAAGCTCCGCAAAACGCGACTTCAAAGCCTGCAAGACCCGCCTCTGAAGGCGAGCAACTGCCACCCTCTTATCCCCTTCGGTAAGAGAATCAACATCAAAACGACGAGACTTTACTTGCGGCAGCTTGGCAGGGAGGTTAGCCTTGCTGTTTTCGTTGTCCATGGCGAGCCTCAAAAATATTCGCGGAGAGCAAAACCGCAGTAGATGTCATTTTGGCCGATGCCGAGAGAAGTTCTGCACCTTATCACCGTTGTGAACTGAGCATCCCAATTCTGCTTCCTTTTTCCTTTTTCGAGCGACTTCCGCGTACACCCGTGCGTGATTACCAACGTGTACCTATCCGCGAAAGAGGTCCAGCAGGAGCGATCGCATCGCCTGCCCCATACGTTTCTTGCCCGCTTCGGTCCAGGGCAGCAGGAAATCGGCGATGTCCCTGGTGGAGACTCGCGGCAGAACCAGTGGCCCGAGACCCGCTTTCACCCGCGCGAGCCGGCGGGCCACCTCCTTTCGGGTTTCATCGGCCAGGGGGCGGTCGGCGAGGATTTGTTCGTAACGGCCACACCAGGCAAGGACCGTCTGCTCGCCGCCCGCGATCACCCGATCCAACAGACGCTCCCGGCTCAGCAAACCGGCGACGTGGAGGGTTGGCCTCGATGGCCTGGGCGAAGGCCGCCAGCCTGTCGCGCCCGAGCCCATATTCCCGTCCGTCGAGCGGGCTGCGCCAGTAATAATAGCCGCTCCGCTTCTCGTAGAGGTGCTCCGGCCAGCCGCGCCGCTTCACGCTACGCCTTCCCGCCATGGGTCAGGCGCTCCACCAAACGGCCACCGGACGGTGGCTGCCGGGCTTCCCGGGCCCGTCTCTGGGCCTCGGCCTTGAGCGCGCGGTAGTCGACGTAGCGGGCATCGGGTTCCACGAAATAGCTGCGGCCATGCTTCTCGGCCGGCGGCGTGATGCGCGCCTCGCGCGCCCAGCGCCGCAGCGTCCCCATAGATGGGGCGGCGGTACCGTAGATGCGCCGCCCCCACTCCTTCAGCGTGATCAGCTCACGGGACATCGGATGCCTGCCGGGTCACGAGCGGGGGCGTTGAAATTGGTGCGACCGGTGTTGGATGGTAGCGGGTGTGATGCTCCGTAGAGAGCGCGAGCAGAACGAGATGTTTAGCGATCTCCTCCTCTTCATCAGCCCACGCTGGGGAGGAAGGCAAAGGAAGGCCCAATTTCCGCCGTAACGCCACGTTCTCGTAGGCGTGATGAAGAGCCGCCGCCTCCGCAAGGAGGAGTGCCTTGATCAAGCCGGATTTGGGGAGGCGGAGGAACTGCGAGACGCGTCTTGGATCGGCATCAATGTCTGGCAACCGTGGGCGCTTTCGGCAAGGCGGACGCCAGGAACGCGCTTCCATGTACATCCGGCGAGCATCCGGATCTCGCTGAATGCTCGTTTCCGCAAGCGGCAACCCATCCAGTTCTCGTGAAACCTCGCAAATGCTACGCCGGCTGATGAGGCTTCCCTGCTCGCGCAGGCGATTGATCGCCGCTTCCACGCGCTGGGGAATAGTCTCCCGGGCCGTCATGGCTTCTTGCCCATCCCGGTGACCATCAGGGCTGCGGCCAAGGCATCCTGGGTCGAGGGACGCGCGTACCGGAAGACGGTATGGGTTCCCGTATGGTGAAGCCGCTCTGCGATCTGCGCATCCGTCGCGCCGGCCTGCTTGCGAGCCTTCGCGTATCCGTGACGGAGCAGGTGACAGCGAATATTGAGATGCCAGCCGGGGCGCACATAAATTCCGTGCAGGAGGAAGCGAACGCAGGCGGTGACGGTCTGCTCATCCAGATGACGATGCTTGAGCTGAAAGAGATAGCGGGCTGGAGGGAAGGAATGGTTGAGCCGGCACAGGGCGCGGAACCCCACCTCCGGAAGCGGGTCATCCGAGGG
>JAEZFE010000078.1 GCA_023437865.1 Pseudomonadota bacterium
CGACGGAGGATGTCATGAAAGCTCTGTGGTTCATCTGTCTGGGTATCGCGCTTGGCGGCTGCGCCGTCCCACCGGCGGAAACCCTTACCCTGTCCGCGGGGGGCGTGGTTGAAAGTGCGGCTTATGGCTTCGTGCCGGTGTCCGCCGAGCGGCCGCAGGAAATCGTCGGTACTGAAAACCACAAGGCCGTGCTGGACGGTGCATCCTAGCACCTATGACTTGTGCGGCCTGGCCCTCGGCCCCAGATCATTGGCGGTAAACGGGTCCATTGGGAGGGTCACCCTTGACCATCAGCATGACACCGCGTGATTGCGGCTTGCGGCTGGCGCCGGCCTGGAGTGAGCCGGGTCGGTTCTGGATGGCGTGGCCGCAGGCAACCGGCGACAAGGATCACGACGAGGCCGCCCGCGAAGACACGCTGGGTTTGGCTGAATTGCTGTCCGAATACGCGCCGGTGACCCTCGTCTGCCCGTTCCGTGATGTTGCCGAGGCGTCGCTGCGCTCGCCGCCCGGGGTGGCGGCATTCGGCGCCGATCACGACGGCTCGCCGTTGCGCGACCACGCGCCCTTGTGGCTGGTCGATGCGCACGGGGCGCTTGCGGCGGCGGTGGTTCATTCGCCGCTGTCGCGTGCCATGGCCGAGATTGCCCAGGTGCCGTTGCTGGAGGCGCCCGCTGGATTGCCGCTGATGATCGAATCCGATGGCGAGGGCTGCTGCCTGCTGCCTGAATGCGACAGCAAGGACGATGCGGCGCGGCTGCTGCAGTTCTGGCTGGGCATGGACAAGCTGGTGTGGCTGACCCCGCCGCCCGCCGGTCCGGTTCTTGGCGTGCGCTTTCTTGCTCCCGGCCTGGTGGCGGTAACGGTGGAGGCCGACGAGCGCCACGCCAATTTCTCCCAGCGTGCCACCAACCGCGATATCGTAGCCGACATCGTCGACGGGCGAGGCCGCCTGCTGCGGGTCGTGGAATTGCCGTCGGCCAAGCGCAAGGAGGGCTCTTACGCCGATTGCCTGCTCGCCGGCGAGCGGGTGGTGGTACCGGAATTCGAGGACGGGCGCGGCGGCGACGCCTTCGCCCTGGTCTCGGCCGCCCTGCCGCACCGTAAGGTGGCCGCCTTCCCGTCAAGCTGGATTGCCCCGCATGGAGCGGGTCTGGGCGCGGCGGTGGCGGTGCAGCCGGCATAGCGGGGCGGGCCCCCTTACCGGCGTCCGCGGATGCGGCGGCTGGCCGGCACATTCTCCAGGGCGTCGCCCAGCAACGAGGACAATTCGGGCACGGCGGACAGCGAGCGCAGCTGCTCGTAAGACAGGCTGCCTTCAGCAAACAGCTCTTCCACCAGGGCGGCGATCTCGACGGTGGTGGGTTGGGCCAGAGTGCTAGGGGATGAAGGGGGCCGGGGCGAAGCGGCGACCGGCCTTGGTGCGGCGCTGGAATATTCGGCCACCTCGCTGAGCCGATCCATCCAGTCCGGCGAATAATCGAACGTCATCCTTCCCTCTACCCGTGGCCATTCCCATCCTCTTCCTGTTCAATTGGTGTGCCATCCGTGGATGGGCGCGCTGCCTGGAGAGCATCGATGCGGGGTGGGTAAGTTTTGCCACGCGGGGGCAAAACCAGCCGGCCAGCTAGGCATCATCTACCGGGCGGCCATGCGTAATCCTACGGATGGGTTGGGTGGGAAGCTCTAGTCGCGCACAGCGCGCGATGTATAATGCCTGCGAATTTCCTTGGAGGCTCCGATGCATGGGCGTGTTTTGGCGGCGGGCGTTGCCGCCGTGGTTCTCGGCGCGATGGCGGCCCAGGCGGGGCCGGCTGATCTGGCGCCGCACCGCGCCGTCTATAGCATGGGGCTGTCGACCATGAAGTCGGGCTCGGGTATCGCCGCCGCCTCGGGCACCATGAGCTACGAGTTCGACGATTCCTGCGACGGCTGGGTCATCGAGAACCGTATCGCCATCACCTACGCCTATACCGAGGGCGGCCAGGTGCAATCCACCACCGATTTCATCACCTGGGAGTCCAAGGACGGCCAGCACTACAAGTTCCGCATGCGCAATACCCGCGACGGCCAGATCACCGAGGACGTCGAGGGTGCCGCCGATCTCAAGGGCAAGGGACAGGGGGGCGTCGCCCGGTTCATCCGGCCCGAGCCGATCACCGTCCCGCTGCCCAAGGGCACCCTGTTCCCCACCGAGCACACCGTGCGCTTGCTGGATGCGGCGAAATCGGGTGGGCGCTCGTTCTGGCGTGTGGTGTTCGACGGCTCGGGCACCGAAGGCCCGTACGAGGTCAATGCGCTGATCGGTCCTTCGGCCCAGGCCTTCCCGGCCAAGGTGGCGTCGCCGCTGGTGACGGGTCCGTCCTGGCCCATGCGGCTGGCGTTTTTCCCGGTTTCCAGCAAGGAACCGTTGCCCAATTTCGAGATGGCGCTGACTTACCACCCCAATGGCGTGTCGCAGGAGATCACCCAGGCCTTCAAGAACTTCAGCCTGAAGGGCAAGTTGCAGAGCATCGAGCCTTTGCCCAAGCGGGCGTGCTGAGTCTATAAAGCCGAAAGTCATTCGCTTCCCTCTCGGCCCGGCTGGTGAGGATGCGCCCAGCCGAAAAGGATTTCCCATGAGCGAGGCAACCGGCCAGGACGAGGAACTCGTCCGCCTTGAAGGCATCATCGCCGAAAACCGGGCCAAGCTGGCCGATGCTCCCGGCGGTGCCCTGCCGGCCTATGCCGATGCTCTGATGGGTCTGGCCGGCAAGCTGGCCGAGCTGTCCCGCCACGACGAGGCGCTGGCCGCCGCCGAGGAGGGGGTCGGCCAGTTCCGCGCCCTCTATAACACCGATCGCGAGCTCTATACGGTCGCCCTGGCCTCGGGCCTCAACAACCTCTCCAACCGCCTGTCCAATCTGGGCCGCGACGACGACGCGCGCGCCGCCGGCGACGAAGCGCTGGAACTGGCGGCCTCCGCCATCGAGAGCAATCCCGACCAGGCCCGCTTCGTCCTGGTCTCGACGCTGATGAACCAGTCGGGCCGCTCGTGGCGAGCCGGCCAGTCCTTGCGCGCCATCGAGGAGATGGGCACCGCCGTCGACGTGTTCCGCGAGGGCGGCGAGCCGCTGTTCTCGTTCCTGGGCGTCATGGTCGACGCGCTGCACCGCAATGCTATGGCGTTGTCCGAGGCGGCGCGCTGGGAGGAGGCGGTGATGGTCCGCCGCATGACCGGCCAATTGTTCCCCAAGGACCGCGTGCCCGCCCCGGTCATTCATCTGCTGGCGCTGACCCTGCAACAGGCCGCCTTCGCCGCCAGCCGCGATGGCCGCCCCGGCGAATCGCTGCCGCTGGCCGAGGAGGCGGTGGAACTGGCGCGCGGCTTGGCCGAGGCTGCGCCCGACCAGTACCGCCTGTTCCTGGCCCAGTCACTGGCCAATCTGGCCGGCCGCCAGCACGAGGCCCACGCCGATTCGGAAGCGCTGGAAGCGGCGCTGGAAGCGGTCAACACCTTCCAGGACGTGGCCAAGGTCGACGCCACCAGCGCGCTGATGCCGCTGGCCGGCACGCTGGAGACTTTCGCCTCGATCCTCACCAGCCTGGGCCATGATCAGCAGGCCCGGAACGTGCTGGCCCAGCGCGAGCAACTGATGAGCGTCGTCAAGCCGGTGGAGGAATAGGCGGGTCGGGCGGGAGCCGGGCTTGCCTTTACCCTTAGCGGTTCGTAAACTTCCGCCCCTCGTTTGCACACATTGGGATTGTCCATGGCCGAGCTGCCGCCCGATATCGCCGCCATGAGCTTCGAAGACGCCTTGGCCGAGCTCGATAAGATTGTCCGCCAGCTTGAAACCGGTGGCACCAAGCTCGACGACGCCATCAACGCCTATGAGCGTGGGGCCTGCCTGAAGCGCCATTGCGAGGCCAAGCTCAAGGAAGCCCAGGCCAAGGTTGAGCGCATTTCGTTCGGCCCCGATGGCCAGGTCGCCGTCGAGCCAGCCAACATCCAATGAGCGTGACCCCGACCAAAGGCCCGCTGGACGAGGCCCTGAACGCCACCGGCAGCGCGGTCAACGCCGAGTTGGAGCGTCTGCTGCCGCTGGCCGAGGGGCCCGAGCGTAGGG
Organism: Pseudomonadota bacterium; assembly: GCA_023437865.1. Classification (GTDB taxonomy): domain Bacteria; phylum Pseudomonadota; class Alphaproteobacteria; order Rhodospirillales; family Magnetospirillaceae; genus Magnetospirillum. The sequence continues at coordinate 4,107 of JAEZFE010000078.1, forward strand.
TACATGAGGCCATGCGCTATGCCTCGTTGGACGGCGGCAAGCGGCTGCGCCCGTTCCTGGTGGTGCAATCCGCCGCCTTGTTCAACGTCTCGCCGGCTTCGGCGCTCCGCGTCGGCTGTGCGGTTGAGATGGTGCATTGCTATTCGCTGATTCATGACGACCTTCCGTGCATGGACGACGATGACCTGCGCCGTGGCCGTCCCACCTGCCATCGCCAGTTCGACGAAGCCACCGCCTTGCTGGCGGGTGACGCCCTGCTGACCCGCGCCTTCGAGGTGCTGGCCGCCGAGCCGACCCATGCCGACCCGGCGGTGCGCTGCCAACTGGTGTGGGAATTGGCCCACGCCTCGGGCGGCCAGGGCATGGTGGGCGGGCAAATGGTGGACCTGCGCGCCGCCGAGTTCGAGATGGACGTGCCCGCCATCACCCGGCTTCAGCAGATGAAGACCGGGCGCCTGATCGGCTTTTCGTGCGAAGCCGGGGCGGTGCTGGCCAAGGCGGCGCCGTCGCTGCGTACCGCGCTCAAGAACTACGCCCACGATCTCGGCTTGGCCTTCCAGATCGCCGACGATCTGCTCGACGTGGAGGGCGATGCCGAACAGGTGGGCAAGCGGGTCGGCAAGGACGCCGATGCCGGCAAGGCCACCTTTGTTTCCCTGCTGGGCGTCGAGCGCGCCCGCGAGCAGGCCCGCATGCTCGCCGACCAGGCTTGCGCCCATCTTGATC
>JAEZFE010000122.1 GCA_023437865.1 Pseudomonadota bacterium
TCTATGTGCTGGGCCAGGCCATTATCGGCTCCCTTGAGAACAAGGGCACCCTGCACATCAACCTGGGTACCGATGGATTGCTGGAGACCGATGTGCTCGCGGCCGGCGGCGGCACACTGGATATCGACGCCAGCGGCGGTGACTGGTCGGCAGGCACCACGCGCAGCGCGGTGTACTACGACGACTTCAACAGCGGGTTTGAGACCTATAAGGGCCTGGACACCGATCCGATCGACGAATTGGTACTGACGCTCAGCAACGACAGTGTTGGCGCCGACGGCCACAAAAGTCTGGATTTCACCGCCACGTCAGTGACCCATCGGACCGGCGATGGCGGCGAGACCTATGGCGGCACCGCGGGCAACGACGTGGTGCTGGGCGGCAGCGGCAGCGACACCATCGATGCCAGCCAGGGCAACGACGTGGTCTATGCACGCGGCGGGGACGACACCATCACCGTCAGCAACAACAGCTTCGGGCGCGTTGACGGCGGCGACGGCTGGGATACCCTCGACTTCAATTTGACCGGCACGGTGAACCTGGCCGATTTTAGCGGCTATCAAATTGATAATATCGAGCACATCACATCGAGCGGCGGCGCTGTCTCGTTCGTGCTGAACCTGGACGCCGTGCGCAACATCACCAGCAAGACTAGCGACGCTGAGCTGACGATCGGCGGCAGCACCGGCGATCAGGTATACTTCGCCGACGCCGGCTGGACCCACGGGGCCGACGAAGGCGGCTACCAAGTGTACACCAACGGTACGAACAAGGTGTACGTTCAGGAAGACGTGACAGTGAACACCTCGGCCTGATCACTCCTCGGCCTGCAGCATCAGCCATCCGCCCAAAGCGGCGAAGATGGCGGGTGCGGCCAAAATGGCCAGCGGGGCCGGCAACGAGCCGGCCTCGCTCATGGAGCCGAAGAAGCCGTCGACGATCATGAACCCAAGGCCCAACCCCAGGCCGAGAGCGGTGCCTCGTGCCATGCCGCCGGTGCGCCGCCCGCCAGCCAGGGCCGGGGTGGCGAGCAGAAGCATCAAGGGGGGCAGCACCGGCGAGCGCCAAATTTTCACCAGTTTGGTTTCGATCGAAAACTGACTGGCCGTTCCCGCCCACTCGCCATGCAGGATGGCGCGCGCCTTGGCCGCGCTGATCCGCTCGGTCGGGTTCAGCAATTCGCGCACATTCTCGACCGCCGGCCCGTCCGGCCACTGCATCTGCGCGCGCGTGGTGAAAGGCCGGCCAAGTTCGGTTGCCTGTGCGTCGGTCAGCGTCCAGCCATCCTGGCCGTACCGCGCTTCGGCGGCGCGCAGCATGCCGGTCAGCCTCCCCTCCCCGTCCCGCCGATACTCGGTGACCCGCTCCAGCCGCCTGCCGTCCGGGTCGGCATGCTCCACTGATATGATGGACTGGCCGACCCGCAGCCACAGCGTGCGCGGCGCTTCGGCCTCCTCGGGAACGGCGATGGTGCTCCACCATTCCGCGAACGCGCGCTCGGCGGCGGGTGCCAGCCAGTTGGTCATGCTAAACTGGATGACGGCCAGCACCAGGGCAGCGGGCACCAACGCGCCCAGCATGCGCCAGCCCGACAGGCCGGCAGAGCGCAGGATGGTGGCCTCGTTTTCCTGCACCAGCCGCCGAAAGGTCAGCACCGCGCCGATCAGCACCGCCAGCGGCACCAGCTTTTCCACGGACAGCGGCAACCTGAGGGCAGTGTAGATGAGCAGCGTCTTGGCGCCGCCATGGGCACCGAACACCCGCTTGGACGCATCGAGCAGTTCCATCAACTGGCTAAGCGCGGCCAGCGACAGCAGCACGGCGAAGAAGCGATGGGCGAACACCCTGCTCAGATAGCCGATAAGGATCATCGCCGCCGCCGCATCCGATACAAGATGGCCTCGACGCCGCCGATCAAGGCATCGAGCGGACTCTCGCCCGGCTTGACCTGGGCGCGCCAGAACAGCGCCAGCGAAAGGCCGGCGAACACCGCCATGGTGACCCACATGCCGGCAGCCGGCAGCCGGCCCATGTCCATCATGCCTTCCACCGTCTGGAGGCTGTAGTGGAACACCACCAGCACTGCGCCCCCCACCACCAGCCCGGCACCGCGCCGGCTGCGCTTGGCCGCCAGGCCCATGGGGATGGCGAGGAAGGGCAGGAACATCAGCGACACCGCACGCGCCAGCCGCCCGTGCAATTCGGCAGTTACCTCGGTCGGCGAGTAATTGCCCGAGGGGGTACGCAGTTCCTCCGCCAGCTCGCCCAGGCTCAACTCCCGCGCGTCCTTGCCACGCGGACGGAACAGCGGCAGCGTGGTGACGAAATCGCGCCGCAGGATCAACTGATTGAAATAGATGGACGAAATCCGCCCATCGCTGCCGACGATCATCTGCACACCGTCGAACAATTGCAGGCGGTAATGCGTGCGCGCCTGATCGAACAGCAGCTCGCCCGAGGCCGCGCTGGTCACCACCTCGCGCGTGCCTTCGCGCAGGTGGACGAACACGCCTTCCAGGGTCTGCCCCCGGACGCGGTCGGCAGTGACGGTCGCATCGTCGTCAACTTGCGCGAACGAGCGTTCCGGCAAGGCGGCGGCCCACTGGATGTTGGTGGCAAGGTAATAGATGGCGCGGTAAGCATAGCGGCTGTAGGGCTGGGCATAACCGAACAACGCCACGCTGAGCCCCATCAGCACCAGCCCCGTGCCCAGGAAAGGCAGCGCAAAGCGGCGCGGCGAGATGCCCACGGATAACAGGGCGTCGAACTCGTTTTCCTCCCCCAGGCGGGCGACCACCAGGAAGATGCTGATGAAAAACCCCGCCGGCAAGGCCAGCCCGAGATAGTGCGGCACCAGCAAGGCCGCCATTTCCCACACCATGGACAGCGGCCCGCCGCGCATGGTGACCACGTCGAAGAGCCGGACCAGCCGTTCGATGACCAACGATGCCAGCACCACCCCCAGCGCCACGCCCAGCCGCTTGGACATCTCGGCCAGGAGGTAGCGGTCGATCAGCATTACGGCCCACCCAACAAGCGCTCGGCCAGGGCCAGATCGTCGGGCTTGTCCACATCGATGGCCGCCTCGGCGAAGGGCATGTCCACCGCCATTGCCTTGGCACCGGCGATCAGGCTCAGCCGGTGCAACGCCTCGGCCAGGCTGAGCCGGCCCAGGGCAAAACGCAGCAGGGTCAACCAGCCGAGGTGGCGCACCATGGCGAACGGGCGCTTGCGGTCCTGCTCCAATTGACGCCAGAACGCCACCAGCCGGGACGCACGCTCGGTCCCCAGATAGAAAAGGTTGCACCCAGACACATCGATCTCGCGAAAGTGCCACCAGGTGCGCCGGGTTTGCGGATAACGGGCCATGATTGTCTGGCGGCTGGCCAGCGCCACCGCCGCGTCGGCGCCCGGCGGAATGGAGGCCAGGAAATGCGCCACCATGGCGGGTGTCAGTAGCGGATGGTCGGCGGTGGTGATCAGCAGCGGCGGCACCAGCCCGCCCTCCAGCGCGCCCTGAACGGTGAGGCACGGCGTGGCACCCACCGGCACGGCATCGAAGCCGGTGGGCTGGTCGATGGCGACGACGATGCGCGCGCCCGGCAGCGCCGACCGCAGGGTCGCCACCACCCGGTGCAGCATGGGGGTGCCAGCCACCGGGGCCATGGCCTTATGGGTCACCCCGGCCATGCGGGCCACCGGGTCCTCGCCGCCGCGCCGCCCGGCCAGCACCAGAACGTTCACAGCGCCCTCTCGTAGAGGCGATAGGTCTTGTAGGCCGGCCCGCACAGGGCCTCGGCCACCGCACGCATGGCCCGGTTGTCCTCCAACACCCATGACAGCTCCACCTGCCGGATGCCGCGCGCCAGCACCGCACGGCGCAGCTCGCCGATCATCAGGAACGGCACCATGGCGCCCACCATGCTGCGCGACAGCGCCTTGCGCACGCCCATCAGCGGAACCCGCGCGGTCGAAAGCCCCGATACCTTCAGCCGCCAAAGCAGTTTGGCCCAGCCCAGCGGCAACAATCTGCCGCCCAGATCGCGGATAGCCTCGTTCACATTGGGCAGGCAGACCAGGAAGGCCACCGGCTCGCCCTGAAGTTCGGCGAACCACACCAAATTCGGATCGATGAGCGGCCGCATCTCGCGCGCCATGGCGGCAACATCGGCTTCGGTGAACGGCACGAAGCCCCAATTATCGCGCCAGGCATCGTTGAAGATAGCGGCCAGGTTCTTCACCTCCTCGCCGTAGCGCTTCATGCGCAGGGGCCGAATCGTCAGCCCGGGCGGGCGGGGGCGCTCCATCACCTTGGCGGCGGCCTCGGGCAGCGGCTCGCCGGCGCGGTGAAGATAGGCCAGCAGATCACGCGCCTTGGCATAGCCAAGCTCCTCCAGCCGTGCCCCCACATAGGGGGGATTGTGCGGCATCATCATCATCGGCTGTGTGCCGAAGCCATCCACCAGCACGCCCGATTCCTCGTTGATGGACAGGTCGAACGGCCCCCGGATGATGGTGGCGCCGTTACCGCGCAGCCACGCCGCGGCGGTGTTCATCAGGGCGGAAAACACTTCGGGCCGGTCGACGGCGGCCAGCATGCCGAAATGCCCAACTCCGGGATGAAGCTCCAGCGCCAGCGGGTCCAGTTGGGCAGAAACGCGGCCCACCACCCGGTCGCCCATGCGCGCCACCCATTGCTGAATGTTCGCCCGTTTCACGAACGGCGTCTTGCTGAGGGCGTGGCGACGTTCGGCCAGGAGCGGCGGCACCCAATGGGGCACGGCGCCGTAAAGCGCCGAGGGCACCCGGAGGAATTCATCAAGCCGGGCCGGCTCCACCCTGATCATCGGATTATCCCCCGGCGGTAGAGCGACGCCAGAACCGAGGGCGAGGCCAGAATGGGGTGGCGGCGTTGCCAGGCGGAGAGTTCGACCTTGCGACCCGAATGGCGCTCCAGCTTCCACAGCAGATAGTCGAGCCCGCCCTCGAAGGTGAACAGCGCCTTGGCCAAGCGGGCTAGATTGAGCACCTTTCCCACCATTACCCGCAGCCGCCACGAGCGCGGCGCCCCAGTGGGCACACGGGCGAGCGCCATGACCGCGTCGTAGCGGGTGCGCGCGGCGGCATAGATCTGGTTCGCCCGGTCAGGCCCCTCGGCCCGCAGCTCGGCGCCATAGGTGGCGCGGAACAGGGCGGTCCAGCATTCCTCGGGCCGGGCATCGGCGGGCGCCAGGGTGATCGCCCACCACACCGCCGTAGTGCATGCCTGGGCCACCGCCCGTGCCACCCAGTCGCGTGCTTCGCCATCGCGGCTCCACACCAGAGCGGCGGGCTGGCAAAACCTGGCCCACAGGGTGGTGTCGAGGCTGCGACGCCCCAGCCGGGCCATGAATTGCCGGCGCGAGATGGTGGCTACCTTGGCGCCCAAATTTGTGGGGCCGCTGGCCGGCATGAAGGTGACGCCGGGCGGCAATACCGCATCCGGCCCGTCCACCAGCACGTAGAAATCCAGCAGGCCGATGGCGCCGGGATCACGCAGGCACGAGCCGTAGAACAGCACCGCCACCGTGCAGGGAGTGCGCCGCGCCAATTCCTCGGCCATGGCGCGTGCGTCGGTCCGCGTGGGGCGGGCCAGTTCCTCGGCCAAGAATGCGTCCAGCCCCATGGCTCATGCTCCGATGAAGCGGATGGTCGGGCCGGGGCGCAACACGATGCCCGCCGGCCCAGGGTCGAACAGGTCGCCGTCCACCACGAAGGGGGCGTTCAGCGAAAGACTGAGCTCATGGGTGCGCCCGCCCTTCACATGCGGGTCCATGTGTCCGCGCCATGCCTGCCATAATGTGCGGATCAGGCGCCTGGGCGGGGCCGGGATGTCGAGCCAGTTGATCGGTCCCTCGCCCCGGTCGGGAAACGGCCACAAGCCAAGCATCAGCTTTTCCAAGGTGGTGGCAAGCACCAGGAAATGCAGGGGGTCGGCGAACGGACATGGGTCACCCGCACTGACCCTCATGGGCTGGGCCACGCCCCTGCCCCGCAGACTGTCCCACAGGATGCGGGCCAGCGTGGCGGCCACCGCTTGGCGTTCGGTCAGCGGCGAGGCACAGCCGATGCGCGTCGCCTCGGTGAAGATCGCGGTGCCGAACAGCATGCCACGCAGCCGCAAATCCGGCTGACCGCGCCAGGAGATCTCCAGCGTCGGCCGCTCGGTCTGGCGGGCGACCCGCCAATTGTCGCGGGCGGAAACCAGCAGGCGCTTCAGCCCGGCGATGCCACCGCCGAACGAGCCCACGTCCCGGGCCACCACATTGGTCTTGCCCGACGGCAACAGCGCCAACGGCGGCTGATAGTCGGCGGGCAGCGCGGTCAACACGTTGCGCACCGTGCCGTCGCCGCCATCCACGGCCACCACGTTAACGCCCCGGCGGGCGAAGTCGGCCAAGGCCTCGGGAAAGCGGGCCGGATTGCCGGGGGCGGCAAACACCAGGTCAGGCTGAGCTTCGGCATAAGCAGCCAGCAGGGGCTGGCCGCCATTGCCATGGCTGTGCCGATTGCTGATGAGGCCCAGCCCTGTCATCCGGCCAACCACGACTCCACCGGCCCCGAGCGCCGCGCCGCGATCGCCTGGGCGAGCCGCACCGCGTGGACCAGAACCGACAGGGCGGTCCACGCCGCCACCGCCGCCAAACCCCAACCTGGCTGCCCCATGGCCGCGGCGACACTCAGCACGAGCAAATTGGGGTTGCGCCGCGACACCACCAGCCGGAACAAGCTGTCGAACCGGCGCCACACATGGATATGCATGCCGAACAGCTGGATGAACGCCCCCTCTTCGAGGCGCAGGATAACGTAGCCTGCCAACGTGACCGCGAGCGCATTGTCGAGCCATGGCGGGGCCGCCCCCATCTTCAGGCAGCCCACATACCACGCCCACCACCAGAACGGCGGATGGATCAGATCGATCCCATGGTCGAACGCATTGCCGAGCTTGGTCGAGCGCAAGGTGACGCGGGCGAGCTTGCCGTCGACCGTATCGAGGAAGGTCATCACCCAGGCCGCCACCAGCCCGGCGGCGAACCAGCCCTGCCAGAACGCCGCCATGGCGACCAGCACCAACCCCAGGCTGACCAGCGTCACGGTGTTGGGACTGATCCCCTTTTCGGCGCACCAGCGTGTAACCAGCCGCGCCGGCAGCGGCCAGACGTATTTGGTGACCAGATCGGTGACACCCTTGTATGACCCCTTGAAGGTGGCCTTTTCCGCCGTCCCGACGGTCTCCGGGATCAGTGGCAGCAGCGCCGGCTCCAGCCGTTTTCTGAGCGTGGGCAGATAGATCATCCCGCCCTGGTGCTCGATCACCTTCAGGTCCGCGGGGATTTTGCCCTCCCGCATGGCTGCAACGTGTTCGGGCCCACCATTCGCGGCCACCGGCACGCCCCGGCTGACCAGCACCGAATGGGGCTGCGCCTTCAGCAGCCCCACCAATGCCGGGTCCACCACCCAATCGGCGCGGAGCATGACCAGCGATCCCTCGCCTTCGAGCGGAAGGCCCGCCCCAACCAGGGTGCGGCGTGCCCTCTCGTGCCCGGTCATGCCCCACAGACGGGTCTCGCACTCCCCGATGATCAGACCCACCGCACTCATGCGCGGCGGCCCCGGCTGCGCCGCTTGGGGTGCTCCAGCACGCCCAGGCGCTGGCCGATGGTGACCATGGCCTCGATGGCGCGGTCGATATGTTCGGGGGCGTGGGCGGCGGTCACCGAGGTGCGGAGCAGCGGCTCGGACGTCGGCGTGGCCGGCGGCAGGGCCAGATTGACGTAAATGCCCGCCGCCAGAAGCTGCGACCAGAAGGCGGCGGCGCAATCGGCGTCGGGCAGGCGGATCGAGACGATGGGGTTGGGCTGCGGCCCCAGCGCGAAACCGGCGGCCTCCAGACCGTGATAGAGCCTTTGCGCGTTGTCGTGCAGACGGGCTCGCAGGGCCGGATTAGCCGCCAGCCTCTCCAGGGCCGCCATGGCGGTGGCGACCACCGAAGGCGGCAGCGAGGCGGTGAACATATAGGGCCGGCTGGCAACCCGCAGAATGTCGAACCCATCCAGGTCGGAGACGCAGAAGCCACCGATGGCGCCCAGGCTTTTCGAAAAGGTGCCGACAATGAAGTCGGCGTCGGCTTCCACCGCCGCCTCCTCGCAAATGCCGCGCCCGGTGGCACCGAGGACGCCCATGGAATGGGCCTCGTCCACCAGCAGGGTAGCGCCGGCCTCCCGCTTGACGGCGGCCAGTTCGGCAATGGCGGCGCGATCGCCCAACATGGAATAGATTCCCTCGACGATCACCAGCCGGTGGCCGGGCTGGTTTTCCAGCCGGCGCAAGCGGCGGGCCAGGTCGTCGGGGTCGTTATGGCGAAAGCGGATCACCTGGCTGGCCGCCAGCTTGCAGCCGTCGTAGATGCTGGCGTGGCTGTCGGCATCGATCAGCAAGTGGTCGTCGCGCCCCACCAAGGTCGACACCATCGCCAGATTGGCCTGGTAGCCTGTGGTGAACACCATGCCGTGGCGGCGCCCAAAGAAGCGGGCCAGCCGGCGCTCGAGTTCCACATGGCCTTCATAGCTGCCATTGGCGATGCGCGAGCCTGACGTGCCCGAACCGAAGCGCCGCAAGGCGGTCACGCCAGCCTTGATCACCTGAGGATCAAAGGTCAGGCCCAAATAATTGTTGCTGCCCAGGATCAGCACGGGGCGCCCGCCCACCACGCCCTCGACCGGCGACAGAACTTGGTCGAACGTCACCGAGAACGGGTCGGCGCCGAGGGCGCCATAGGCTTGCCGCAGGGCCTGGAATTTGTCCAATATGCCGCTCATCGAGCCACCTTCACGGTCAGCGCGCGCAAGGCGTCGGCCAGATCGGCGACGGTCTCGACCTCGGCGATGCGATCCATGGGCAGCGAGACGTCGAGGGTGTCCTCCAGCGTCATGACAAAATTCATGACGGTCAGCGAATCCAGCCCCAGATCACCCATGATCGACGAATGGGGATGGATCTCGATGCCCGGCGCAACCAGCCCACGCAGGCTGGCGATGATCTGTTCGGTCAATTCATCGCGCATGCCAAGACCTCTCTCTCACGCAGCCAGGCCATGGTTTGGGCCAGTCCCTCGGCCAGCCCCACCCGGGGCTGCCACATCTCCGCCGGCGGCTGGGCGTCGCGCCTGCTGGCCCAGTCAGGGTGAAGCAGTTCACGCACCTTTCCCGGCCCCAGCATGGCGGTACGCCCGATCAGCTTGGGCGCCGCCGCACCCAAGGCACCGAACGAACGCAGCACCATGGCGGGTAATTCAACGATGTGGGCAGTGCCGTGGGCGGCGGCGATGATCTGCTCGGCCAGTTCCCGCCAGCCATATCCATCCGTGCGGCTATCCGAAACCTCCAGGCAGCCGGTCATCCTCCACGCACACAGGGCGACCACCGCCCGTGCCAGATCGGCCGCGTGGATCAGGCAGATACGGGCCTGTGGCACCTTGGGGATCGGCAGGATGGGACCGAAGGCAGCGCGCAGGAACAGGCCGGTTTCGCGGTCACCAGGGCGTCGCTGATGGCCGTGTCGCTACCGCTGAACGTATTGCCGTTGGCGGCGATTTTAGTCGCAAGCGTGTTGAAG
>JAEZFE010000147.1 GCA_023437865.1 Pseudomonadota bacterium
CCGACCGCTGGAAGGGCGCCGGTCCCGACGAGAAGCCACATTTGCTGGCCGAGGCCGCCGCCAAGGCTTTTGCCGACCGTTCGCGCTGGATGCAACCCCACGGCTGGCCCAATGAGAACGCCCAGAATCTGGCCGCGCGCGAACGTGCAACCGCGCTGATGGCCGCCTATAACCCCGACCGCCACACTGCCGTGGAGGCGGCCAAGTCTACCGACGCCATCCCGGCCGCCGGCTTCGTCACCATGGATTCGATGGGCAACGCCGTGGCCTGCAACGTCACCACCTACGGCCTGTTCGGTAATGGCCGCATGGCGCCCGGCACCGGGGTGATGCTGGCTGCCGTGCCCGGCCTGTCCAGCGGCCCGCCGGCGGTGGGCCCGGTGCTGGTGGTCAACACCCATTCCAAGGAAGTGCATTTCGGCGGTGCCGCCACCGGCGGCGTGACCGCTCCGACCGCCCTGGTGCAGACCTTGCTGTCCACCATGCGCGATGGCACGCAACTGGAGGCCGCTGTTGCCGCTCCGCGTGTTCATCATTCGGGAGCGCCCGACATTGCCTTCGTCGAATCGGGCGAGCGCGCTTTCGATCCGGCGCCGCTGAGCAAGCGCGGCCACGAGATCAAGGCGGTGCCCATGCCGAGCCGGGTGAATGCCTTCGCCTGCGCCTCGGGCGATCCGGACTTCAAGAAGTGCCGCGTCGCCACCGATCCGCGCGGCAACGGCCTGGGACTGATTGTCGGCAAGGATTGAGTCATGGCGTTCAAGGTTGCCGGCCGGGGCGCCATCGCCCCGTTCATCGTCATGGACGTGATGCGCGCCGCCAATGAACGGGCGGCGGCGGGCGGTGACGTTATCCACCTCGAAGTGGGGCAACCCTCGGGCCAGGCGCCCGAGCGGGTGCGGGCGGCGGCCAAGGCGGCGCTCGACAGCCACGGTATCGGCTATACCGATGCCCTCGGCCTCCCCGAACTGCGCCAGCGTATTGCCGGCCACTATCGCCACGCCTATGGCGTCGCGGTGGCGCCCGAGCAGGTTGCGGTGACCACCGGCTCGTCGGGTGCGTTTCTGCTCGCCTTCCTGGCTGCCTTCGATGCCGGTGACCGGGTGGCGGTGGCCGCCCCAGGCTATCCGGCCTACCGCAACATCCTGGAGGCGCTGGGCGTCGAATGTGTCGCGGTGCCTGTGGGCCCAGCTTCGCGCTGGCAGCTCAATGTCGAGGTGCTGTCCAAGGTCGGGGGCAAGCTTGATGGCGTAGTGGTCGCCAGCCCGTCCAACCCCACCGGTTCCATGCTGAACGCCCATGAAGTGGCCGAACTGGCTGAATGGTGCGAACGGCATGGCGTCCGCCTGATCTCGGACGAGATCTATCACGGCATTACCTACGGCGCGCCCGCCGCCACGGCGGTGGGCGCGGGGCCGCACGCCCTCATCGTCAACAGCATTTCCAAATACTACGCCATGACCGGCTGGCGCTTGGGCTGGATGGTGCTGCCGCCCGACCTGGTGCGTGCGGTGGAATGCCTGCAACAGAATCTGTTCATCTCACCGCCCACGCTGTCGCAGATCGCCGCCATCGCCGTGTTCGATTGCATCGACGAACTGGACGCCCGCGTCGCCGTCTACAAGCGCAACCGCGACATCCTGCTGGAAGAACTCCCCAAAGCTGGCTTCACCAAGCTGGCGCCGTCGGACGGCGCCTTCTACCTCTATGCTGACGTGGCTGAACTCACCAACGACTCTGCCGAGTTCTGCCGTCGTATGCTGGTCGAGACCGGTATTGCCTGCACCCCCGGTATGGACTTCGACCCTTATCAGGGCCACGGCACCATGCGCTTTTCCTTCGCCGGCTCGACGGCGGACATGGTGGAAGCTGCCCGGCGCCTGCGGGTGTGGCGCAAGCCTTAGGGGAGAAGCGTCCTGGCCATCGCCGCGATCTCCTGGCGGCGGGCGTCCAATTCAGCGACGCAGGGTACCGGCTGGTCCAGGATCATGCGTTGAACCAGCGCGGGTTGCGCGTCGGGGGGCAGGTGGCATAACGCGTCCAGGGGCACGCCCAGGCTGCCCATGCAGTCAATGCGGCCATCGTCGGTGGCGCGCACCTTGGCGAGGCCGCAGGAGGCCGAGCAATTTGGACCATTATAAGGGCTTTGCCAGCAGGCGAGATTGCGGTGACGGCCTTGTAACACCTTGCCTGAGGCGGAGGTGTAGATGGCAACGCCCGGCGTTGCGAACAGCTTACTGACATGGGCAGGGCCGCTGTCAGCGGTGATCAGGAAGGCCTGACGCGCCATGAAGGCGCGCAGTTCACTGGTGGTTTGGAAGCCGCCAACGATGTCGATAGCGTTGGGAATCAGCGGACGGAGGGCCTTGTCGTAGGCTGCGCTCACCGCCTGATACGCGTTAAGAACCACGCGGACCGGCCCTTTGCCTGCCATGGCCTGGGCAAGTTCCGCCACAAGGCGGGGCGGCAGGGTGCGTAATGGCGACGACGCCAGGGGCAGGATGGCAATGCCCGAGGTGCTGGCCGGGCGCTCGACCGGGCAGGGGGCAAGGCCGAAACGCTCCAGCAGCACGCTTTCGACATCCACTGGCTGGGTGGATACGGCATCCCAGCCGTCCACCTCTCCTAGGTCGATGACAGGGAAATGGGCGTCGAGCTCCTTCTCGGAGATGAACAGCGGCAGGACCTGAAGCCCCGGTTCGGCGGTAAACAGATCGGTCGCGGCGCCGGTGTTGGCGACGGTGATCCGGGCTAGGGGCCATGCGGCGCGGAACGAGCGTAGGAACAAAATGACGCCGACGCAATCGCCCAGCGCATCGGACGGCAGGATGAATAGAACCTTTTGGCGGCCATAATCGCGACGCCATTTTTCAGCTGGCAGGGCACGCAAGCGGGCGGCTGTGTCGAGCACTGTCACCGGGGCTCGGGTCGCCAGCACCTGCGAGCGGAACACCCGGTTGCGCGTATAATATTGCTTGCTGCCATCGGAGAATTGGCGGCTCTCTGGCGCGCAGGTGGACTGCAGGAAGTCGAAGGCGGTGTTGGCGCGAAAGCGCACGAACTCGCTGGGGCCCACATGCTTGCTCATGACAGCACCAACCGAACCATCAGATCGCTCTCCTCAGCCGCTGGCCCGGGCATAGTCCCCCCGCTGTCGTCGGCGGGCGCGGATTGTAGCCAACTCCTCGCCAATTCGCGAAAGGATAAGCGCCCGCGCGAAGGAGGGGGCGGCGGACCATTGGCGGTGCCTCCGAAGGGGCGCTATGATAACGATGCTCGCCCGAGCTAAATGAGGTAGGAACTCGGGCGTTCGAGGAGGACTTGATGCCGTTCGCGGTGAAATCGACGCTGGACGTGGTGTTCTGGTTTACCGACCGGGCCTTGAATGACCGGGAGTATATTCAGCCGCAAAAGCTGCACCGGCTGCTCTATCTCAGTCAGGCGTATTTTTCGGTGGCCTTCCCTGGGCGCAAGCTGATGCCGGCCACGTTCGTGACCGACGCCTTCGGCCCGGTGGAACCTACCGTGTTCCACACCTTCGCCTATGGGCGCCCGAATATGATCGAGGGCAACCCGATCCCCGACAGCGTGGTTCACTTCCTTGACAGCATCTGGCGCCGCTTTGGCCAATACAGCGCCGACCAGCTCAACAAGAAGTTGGCCGACCACGCGCCCGTGGCCGAAGCGCAGGCCAAAGGCCTGGGCGAGGAAATCACGCTGGCTGCCATGGTCCGGTATTACGGTGCCGATGCCGCCGCCAAGAAGGCCGGCGCCCCCGCTGCCACCGAAGTCATGCGCCCGCGCCTGATGCGTTCGCAAGACGGCAAGGCGGTGGCGGTAACCGCGTGGACGCCCAAGGCACTGGGAAAAAAATAACGGCATTCCTCTCCCGCCGGGAGGGAGAGGAAATTTCTACGCGGCGCGGGCCAGCGGTTCGTACCAATCGCGGGGAAAGGCGGCCTCGGCGCGGGCCGGGTGGTTGAACGGCTGCTTCAGGCCGGCGGGAAAGCGTTCCGCGATCAGGCGGTGGTACTCGGCCCGGCCCTCCACGCCCCGCCTTTCGGCAAGATAGGCAAACCAGCGCACGCCAGCGGCCACGTGGGCGATCTCATCGTGAAAGATGATATCCAGCACCGGCGGGGTGAGGGTGTCGCCGTTCCGTGCCAACCGCTCCATGGTGGCCGGCGTGGTGTCCAGCCCGCGCGCCTCCAGCGTCATGGGCACCACCGCCAGCCGCGCCATCAGGTCGTCGGCGGTTTTCTCTGCGGCCTGCCACAGGCCGTCATGGGCGGGCAGGTCGCCGTAAGTCGCGCCCAGCTTGTTCAGCAGCTCTTCCAGCATCTCGAAATGCACCGCTTCGTCCAGCGCCACCTGGACCCAATCGTCCAGAAAACCCTTAGGCATCTGCTCGTGGGGGAAGCGGCAGACGATGTCCCATGCCAGATCGACGGCATTCAGCTCGATATGGGCCAGCGCGTGCAACAGGCCGATACGTCCCCGCTCGCCGCCATAGGCCCGCTTGGGCATTTCGCGCGGGGCCAGCAATTGCGGGCGTTCCGGCCGATAGGGGCGGGCGGGCGGCAGGGCGTCGCCCACCGTGGTGACGCGACCTTCGGACCAATCGGCAGCAAAGGCGCGGGTAAGGCGGCACTTTTCCACCGCGTCGGCGGTGGTCAGCACGGTAATGGCGGCTTCGGCGAGAGATTGCATGATGCAAGCCTAGTCGGCGGTCTCATGTATGTCCACGCTTGCCGAACAAGATGTGCGAAAATTGCAACTTCCGCTCTCTTGCCCTCTTCCGTCGCGATCAGTTCCATGGCAGCGGGAGAAGAGAGGGGCCAGGAAATGAGCGGTTTACTGTCAAGTATTACAATTAAGCGCAAAGTTGCCTCGCTCGCCGTTATAGCGGGCGCGGCTTTGCTGATCCTGATCCTCGTGTTGGTGGGCAGCTTCCGAATGCTGGAGGCAGGTCAGGCAGAGGCCGACCGGTTCGACGGCATCGGGCTGAAAGCCGTGGAGTTGCGCGTCGCCGCGCTGGAAATGCGCCGTGGCGAGAAGGACTTCCTGCTGCGCCGCGAGATCCGGTTCGCGGAAGCATCGCGCAAGGCGGTGCAGACAGCGCTAGGCCATCTCGATGCTCTGGAGAAGCTTGATCGCGAGGGTGGGTTCGGCGGCAACATCGCAACTCTGCGGGCCGGCCTCGGGGCCTATGGCAAGGTGCTGGACAGCTTGACCGAGGTCGAGACGCGCCAGGGGCTCACTGCCGATGACGGCGCCACCGGCCGCCTGCGCCACGCGGCGCAAAAGATTGAGAGTGTGGTCGGCACTCTGGATGCCCCTCAGGTGGCAATCGAGATGCTGTCGCTGCGGCGTTACGAGAAGGACTTCATGCTGCGCCATGATCCGGCGTATCTGGCCCAGGCGCGCGCGAGCCATGGCCGATTGGTGGCGGCATTGAAGGCCGATGGCATGCGGGTGGAAGCCTTGCCTGACGCCGAAGCTTACCTTGCCGCGCTGGAGGACTACGCCGCCCTTGAGCAGGCTGGGCGCCACTCCCAGAAGGCGCTCAGCGATGCATTCGCGGCAATGGCCCCCGCCTTCGAGGCTATCGACAAGTACAGCGACGAGCGTCTGGCTGCAGCCGATGCGGACGTGCAGCGGCTGCAGAGCCGGGCACAATGGATGGCACTAGGCATCGGCCTGGCCGTGTCGGTCTTGTTCGTGCTGCTGGCTACCGCCATCAGCCGCTCAATCGTTGGCCCGCTGGCTGGAATTACTGCGATCATGGGCGAACTCAGTAGCGGCCAGCGCAACCTGAATATTCCCTATACGGACCATGCCGACGAGGTGGGCGTGATGGCCCGCGCCGTCGAGGTGTTTCGGCAGGGCTTGGTGCGCGCTGAACAATTGGATGCCGAGGCCAAGGCTGCGCAGGCCGCCGAGTTGGAGCGGGCGCGCCGGCGCGGGGAGTTGACCGCCGACTTCGACCAGAAGGTCGGGCGCACGCTGGGCAAGCTGGCTGATGCCGTGGGGCAAGTCGGCAACACTGCCGACAATTTGCATGCCGCTGCCAAGCCAACCGCCGCTCAAACATCGGCAGTGGCGGCTGCTGCGGAGGAATCTTCGGCGAATGTCCAGGCAGTGGCCGGCGCCACCGAGGAACTGGGCGCTTCAACCGAGGAAATCAGCCGCCGGGTTCAGGAAAGCCGCTCCATCTCGACCGATGCGGTGGCAGGTATCGAGGAGGCGGCCAGTACGGTGCGTACCTTGATGGATGCGGCCTCGCGCATCGACGAGATCGTCAAGCTGATCGAGGGCATCGCGTCGCAGACCAATCTGCTGGCGCTGAACGCCACCATCGAGGCGGCGCGCGCCGGCGAGGCCGGCAAGGGCTTTGCCGTGGTGGCGCATGAGGTCAAGAGTTTGGCGACACAGACCGCCCATGCCACCGGTGAGATCCAGGGGCAGATCGCCAACGTGCAAAACAACACCCGCGCGGTGGTTGATACGATCACCCGCGTTCACGGCGTGGTGAAGGCTGTTGACCAGGTGGTCACCTCCATCGCGGCTGCAGTCGAGGAACAGACCGCAGCCACCGGCGAGATCGCCCGCAACGTCCACGAGGCTGCCAGCGGCAACCAGGTAGTCACCGAGAATATTTCCCAGGTTTCGCAGGTGGCGGGCCATACTGGAGAAATGGCGGTACAGATGCACTCGGTGTCACAGGATCTGAACTCCGAAGCGGCCGTCCTACGGACGGAGGTCGAGGCGTTCCTTAGGGGCATCCACGCGGCGTGATGAAGCCCCCTCCCTCGGTTCGCCCGGGGGAGGGGAGCTCTCTCAAATGGCCTTCACGGCATTGAGCACGTCCTTGGCGTGGCCGGTCACCTTGACCTTCCGCCATTCCTTGACCACCACGCCGTTGGCATCGATCAGGAAGGTGGACCGTTCGATGCCCATGTACTTCCGGCCATACATGGACTTTTCCTTCCACACGCCGAAGGCCTCGCACAACGCGCCCTCAGTGTCCGAGGCGAGCTCGAAGGGAAGTTCATGCTTGGCGCGGAACTTTTGATGGCTGGCGACGGAGTCCTTGGATGCGCCCAGGATCACGGCCCCGGCCTGAGCAAAATCCTCGATGGCGTCGCGGAACTGGTGGGCCTCGCTGGTGCAGCCCGAGGTGTCGTCCTTGGGGTAGAAATACAGCACGAGCGCCTTGCCCCGATAATCGGCCAGCATGCGCTGACTCTCGTCGGTGACGATGGTGAGATCGGGGGCCGGCTGGCCGATGGTCACGGTCATTGTTTCCCTCTTCATCAGGTTTCGGGGCCGAGGCGCTCGCGCGCGGCTCGTCCTGGTTGGCCCACAATGCGCTCGAACACGTCGAGCGCGGCGGCGGCGCAGTCTTCCATGCGGTCCACCATGGTCTTGAAATCGGTCAGGCCGGCGGCCTGAACCAGGACATCTTTGAGGCCGCGCGGGGCGGTCTTCTCGTCGAAGGCGCCGGCGATGGTCTGGCGCAGAACCAACTGTACCGCCGACCATAGCCGCCATGCCTCAATCAGAGCGTCCAGGTCGGCGCGCGCCAAAAATCCCGCCGCTTCGGCGCGCTCAAGAGCATCCCGCGTGTTGGTGGAGAGGATCTCCGGGTGCTCGCGGCCATGGCGTAACTGCAGATATTGGGCAGTGAACTCGATATCCACCAAGCCGCCACGCAGGTGCTTGCACTCCCACACCGAGGCCGCCTTGTGCTCCTTGGCCATGCGCTCGCGCATCTCGGCCACATCGAGGACCAGCTTGGCTGGGTCACGCTCGCGGGTCAGCACGTCGCGCATGGCCTGAGTTACCTTGGCCGACACCCTGGGATCGCCGGTGACCACGCGGGCCCGCGTCAGCGCCATGTGCTCCCAAGTCCAGGCGGAATCACGCTGGTACTTCTCAAAGGACTGGAAGCTGGCGGCGATGGGGCCGGAATTGCCCGAGGGACGCAGCCGCAGGTCCACCTCGTACAGGTCGCCCTCGGCGGTCTTGGCGGTCAGCGCGTTGACGATGCGCTGGGTCAGCCGCGCAAACCAGGTGGCGACGCCCAGCGGGCGGGCGCCGTCGGATTCCTCGGCGTCTTCGGGCGCGTCATAAACCAGGATCAGGTCCATATCGGACGTGGCCGTCATCTCGCGCCCGCCCATCTTGCCCATGGCCAGGATGCACCAGCCGCCGCCGGGCACATGGCCGTGGGCGCGGGCGAATTCCTCCTCCACCTTGGGGGTGAGGCCGCTCAGCACCGCGTCGCCGATGTCCGAGAACGCGCGGGCGGCCTGGTCAGGCGTCAGCATGTTGCGCAGCGTCTGCACGCCCACCTGGAATTTCTTGTCCTTGGCCCAGCGGCGGCTGACGTCCAGCACCTCCTGGAAGTCGGACGCGTCGGCCAGCGCCTTGTCCAGTTCGGCCTGGAGCGCCGGCAGGGCCGGTGGCGGCTCGAAGAAGGCCGGCGACAGCACGGTGTCGAGCACCGTGGTGTGGCGCGCCAGATGCTCGGCCAGCCGGGGTGCATTGCCCAGGACTTCGGCCACCAGCTCCAGCAGCGACGGGTTGGAATAGAACAGCGAGAACAGCGGCACGCCGGCCGGCAGGCGGGTGACGAACTCGTCGAAGCGCATGAAGGCGTCGTCGGGGGCCGCCGTGGTCGCCATGGCGCCCAGCAGGGCGGGTGTCAGCTCGGTCAGCAGCTCGCGGGCGCGGGTCGAGCGGGTGGCACGGATGCGGCCATGGTGCCAGCCTCGGATGGTCGAACACACTGCTTCCGCCGAGGCAAAGCCCATCTCGGCCAGCGTGCGCACGGTATCGGGGTCGTTCTCGCCGCCGGTGAACACCAGATTGCCGTGGGCGCCAAGGGCCGGGGCATCCTCGAACAGCTTGGCGTAGTGAGCCTCGACGGTCTGCAGCCGGCGGATCAGCGCGTCGGAGAATTCCTCGACGGTGGCAAAGCCCATGAATGCCGCCATTTCGAGCAGCCGCGCCGGCTGGTCGGGCAGCGTCTGGGTCTGCTTGTCATCGATCATCTGGAGGCGGTGCTCCAGCGCGCGCAGGAAGCGGTAAGCTTCCTCAAGCTCGACCGCTACCTCGGGCTGGGTGTGGCCGGCCTCGGCCAAGGCGTGCAGCGCGTCCAGCGTGCGCGAGCAGCGCATGGCGGTCTCGCGACCGCCCCAGATCAGCTGCTGCGTCTGGGCGAAGAACTCGATCTCGCGGATGCCGCCGCG
>JAEZFE010000220.1 GCA_023437865.1 Pseudomonadota bacterium
GGGTACCTCGACCACCACCAGCTATATCGAGAGCGCCGCCGGCATCAAGGCCGGCGGCCGCACCGGCCTGACCGCCGTGGTGGTGGCCGGCTTCTTCCTGCTGGCCCTGTTCCTCAGCCCGCTCGCCGGTTCCATCCCGGCCTACGCCACCGCTCCGGCCCTGCTGTTCGTCGCCTGCCTGATGGCGCGCGGCCTGGCCGACATCGCCTGGGACGACATGACCGAGGCGGTGCCCGCCGTGGTGACCGCGCTGGCCATGCCACTGACCTTCTCCATCGCCCACGGCATCAGCTTCGGCTTCATCGCCTTCGCCGGGATCAAGCTGCTGGCCGGCAAGGGACGCGATGTCAGCCCGACGGTGGCGCTGCTGTCGCTGGCCTTCGTCGCCAAGTACGCGTTGCTGCGCTGACATCCTTTCTGTCAGGGGGGCGGGCTTTCCCATTGACCCGCCCGAAACTCCGGCTATGATCGCCGGCACCAATCCCACGGTGCCCCAGTGGCGGAATTGGTAGACGCAGTCGACTCAAAATCGACCGCCGCAAGGCTTGCTGGTTCGAGTCCGGCCTGGGGCACCACTCTCCCTTCCAAGATATTTTCACAGCCCGGCTCACCTGGGATTGTCCCCGCCCGCGCTGCTCAGGCTCGGGGGCGGGATGCCTCCGTTCGGGGCTCGACGCAGGTGCATGGGGAGGCGCAGGCTACCTAGTATCGCCGGCAGTCTTTGGCACTGGCGACGTCGACCGGAGCAGACCTCCGGTCCACATCGCCGCCACTCTCGTTCTACGGATCCCTGGGACACACGGCCCCACCCGCGCTTACCATTTCATCCGCATCGTGGCCATGGCGACACCGACGGAATAGCTGGGATTGCCCGTGGCCGACGTATTGGCGGTGCCCAGGCCGTTGGCATTCGAAACAGCCTGCTCTTCGTTTTGGTAGTCGTGGCTGAGGAAACGCTCCCACAAGCCGCTGAGCCCCACGAACACGTCGTCCATCATTTCATATTCGCCCGAGAGCTTGAGCGCGTTGGTGACCGACTTGCTGGTGGGCAGCGACACCGCCGTGTTGGCGGCGGTCGAGGCGGCGGCGGTGCCGTGCCACCACGAAGCCTCCTCGAACGACGTGTTGCCGTAGGAGAGGTTGTTTTCCAGGCTCAGCTTAAAGCGGTCGGTGACCTTCCACTCGCCGCCGGCACCGATGGTGTGCACAGTGTCGCGGTTTTTCAGCTCCCATGCCACACCCGTGGCGGCGGCGGTGGTGTTCATCGCCATATCGAGAAAATTTTGCTGGTAATTATAGTATAGGTGGGTAGTGACGTCCCTCATCGGCGAATAGGCGATGTCTGGACCAGCGGATAGCATGTTGTTTTCTCGCACACCATAGTACGAATCTGGGAAGTCATCATGCACATAGCGGGCATTGACACCCAGGGACCAATCAGATCCCACGGTCCAATTGACATTTCCCTTTATTTCGTCCCGAAGACGGGCCGCATAGCTGTACATGCGCAGTTCGGCTTCCGAGTTATTGCCGGTCAGCGTGCGCCCTTGTGCCGCCCACCCGGCATTGCCGTTGTACTGCGTCGCTTGCCGCACGCTCCTCGCATAGCCCAGCATGGCCGTCACATCATTGGCGAGCATGGAGTTCACGCGCCCACCGACGGTTCCCTCCTGATTGCGATTAGTAACCGAGTACTCCCGCTGCTTATCGGTATAGGTATAGTAGGTTGTAATCTTGGTGGAGCGTAGGACACGGTAACCCGCTTCAAGATCAACGCGCTGGTTCAGGAAGGAATACGGCGTGTTGTACATAAAGCCGCCCGCCATCGTGCTGCCATTGAACGTCGCCGTCGTGTCGCCGCGATAGGACGTGCGCAGGCGATAGCGCGCGTTACCGTTATCGCGGGAATCCAGCGTGTAGGCGGTGCGGAAATTCCAGTCCTTCCACGGGCGGCTGGTGACCGCGATGTTGCTGTACCCCGTACGGATAAGGCCGTCATACGATGACGCGTCCAGCCGGACAGGCTCGTACATACGGGCCTGGAACTCTTCGTTCTGTATCTGCAGGCCATAGCTGAGGTTCAGCGCCACATGAGTGGTGTCGCTGGGATTGAAGCCGAACTGTCCCTTCAGCCGATGTTCCTGATTGCTGGGCGGCAAGGAATATTGGGTCGATTGATAGCCGGTGATGGTCGGCGTGAATGGGCTGTTGAAGCGGTAATCCAACTGATTGTTGGTGAAGTTGGACAGGATGTAGCTGATCTTTGCCTGCAAGGGCTTGGTTGTGTAGTCCCCCGAGAGCGTGAAGCGGTCGGTATCGTAGTCCACCGGCTCCGGAAAGGTGAGGTAGTTAAGGTTATTGGCGGCACCAGCGCCACTGCTCAGCATCACCGCATTGATTTTAGTGCCTTGTTTGTGTTCATGCTCGAGCTTGCTGGCGAATTTCCAGTCGGGCAGGCCGGAATAGCTGATTTGGCCGGTCAGCTTGTCGCGCTGGGTGCCGATGTCCATGGTCGCCAGCTTGGAAGCGAGCAAGGCGTTGCCGGAGGCGTTGGTTGCCTGGGCATTGAGCGAGCGGGGCGCCAGACCGTTCAGCAGCTCGCCGCTGGAGCCCAGCACGGTGCGGAAGTTGTCGGTCATCAGGAACGGCGTGCCCTGATACGCCAGGCTGGCGTCCCACAGGCTTTGCTCGCCCACCCGGAAGCCCAGTGCCGCATTGGGTAGCAGGCGGTTCTCAGTGATATCCAGGTTCTCGCCATAGGCGTTGAAAAAGAACGTGCCATCGTCCTTGCCGGTCGCCCGCTGCAGCACGTTGAACCAGGCATTGCCCTGGAAGCCATCCGAATCGTGCCCGGTATAGCGACCGAACCGCGCCGAACTGTCGGTCTGATAACCGACACCGACGCCCATTTCATTGAGCAGGATCGGCTTGGGCGCCGGTGCCTGAACCGGTGCATCACCCAAATCGAATTCGCTGTCGTCGGCCCACGCGGCCAAGGGCCACAGGCAGGTGGTGGCCAGGGCTGCCGCCCGCAGAGTTTTTCCGACCATCTTCTCCCCCCTTGTAGCATCCACCCTTCGTCGCGGATGCGTCGCATTCGTATGTAGAGGACCCGTGATGGCCGCGCGCCCCTCCCCGCAGGGCACGCGGCCTCCGGATCAGTGCGTCAGCATGTTGCCCGAGGGCGCGTTGGAGCCATGCACCTTGGAGTGGCAGTTTTCGCAGCCACGCCCGACCATCAAATTCAAGCCCACAGCGGCAGCCTTGCCGGGGAGCTGGTTGCCACCGGAGACGATGGCTTCATGGTTGGCGCGGCTGTTCTGATGGCAGGTCATGCACAGGAACGGCTCGCGCACCTTCAGCAGGGCCTGCTGGGTGGAACCGTGGGATTGGTGGCAGGTGCTGCAATCCTCGCGCACCGGCTCGTGTTCCCACAGGAATGGGCCGCGCTGTTCGGCGTGGCAGGCGTAACAGGTCTCGTTGAGGGTGAATTCCTTCAGCAGAGACTGCCCCCCGGAACCGTGGCTGTTATGGCAATCGCTGCACCCGACCTTGCCCTCGCGCACGGGGTGATGAGACGTCAGATAGCTTTCCGAGCGCTGCTGCGTATGGCAGTTGAAGCACACCTGGGTCTCGGTCTTCTTGTTCATGACCGGGTCGGCAATGGTGTGGTTGGTGTGGCAGTCGGTACAGGCCACGTCGTTTGATTGATGCGCGCTGCCGGGCCAGTTGATGTGCTCACCGCCCATGTGGCAGGTCGCACAGGTCTTGTTGCGCTTGTCCACCGGCGAGGCGAACTCGCCCTTGAACGCCACGTCCACCGGCGGACGCTTCTGCCCCTTGGGCGGACGGGCGTTGTTATGCTCCGGGCTGGGGCCATGGCAGCTTTCGCAAGCGTGCTGGGCCATGGGGCTTTTCTTGTCGCCCCTGACGCCATGGGCGGTGAACAGGATGGTGCGGTCCTGCGGCTCCTCGTGGCACTTGAAGCAGGTCTGCTCGCCTTGCGGCGCCCACTCCACCGGCTTCGCGGCGGGAGCGGAGTCTTCAGCGGCAGCCGTCTGCTGCCCCGACCACTGGGCCGGGCGGGCGAGTTGGAACACGCGGTCCTGGGCGGAGGCGCCGGACCAGCCCGACACCAGGGTCAGGGCAAGAGCCGCCGCCGCCCACAGGGCGTTCGTCATCTTCATGATTGGGGACCGTCCGCTGAAGTTACTGCTTCGCCGCGATGAAGTCCGCCTCGCCCGATCCCAGGGCGAAGGTGTACTCATACGAGGTGTGGTGGAACCGCTTGGCGCTGTGGCCCACATGGATGCCGAAGCCGACGGTGTAGGTCTTGCCGGTAACCAGCGGACGATAGGGCGCCGGCGCATCCAGCGGGCGGCTCATCACCACGCTCCAGATGCCGTTGGCGAACGTGGCCTCGCTGGTGATGATGGCCGGCTTCAGATCCTCGCGCTTGTCGAAGATGATGCCGCCCGAGGTCTTGGCCTTGGCGCCGGGCACCAGCTTGGCCTGCCACCATTCCTGCACGTAGCCGGCCTCCATCAGCTTGGCCAGATCCTCGGCGGGTTTCAGCGCATCGCCGCCGCCCTGGCGGCCAAGCTTGACGCGGGTGCGCATCAGGTACTTGCTGCGGTCGGACCCATTGGCCGCCGGCATGGAGGAATTGTCTTCATGGCAGCTGGCCCAGCAACCGGCACGGACGCCCTCGTTGACCCCGGCGTCGTTGAAGATGATACCCGCCTTGGTCGCCGATTCGGCATCCATCTTGGCATCGGGGGAGGGCGGTTCCTTGAAGTCCATGCGGACATAGAAGCGCTGAGCGTCATAGGCGAACTTGACATTGGCGACCACGTGGCCGGGGAAGCCGGCAATGGGCGTGGGCTCGGCTTTCTTGCCCGAGACCATCAGGTCGCCCTGGGTCTTTTCCTCGCCCTTGTGGCAGGCGATGCAGTTCTTGCCTTCCTTGAACTTCTTGGCCGCGCTGTGATCAGCCTCGGTCAGGTTCCATTCCCACGACGTCTGCCCGGGATACAGCAGCACCACGTCACGACCCGGAACCTTGGCCCAATCCACCGCCGCCGCCGGCCATGCCAGCATGCAGGCGGTCACGCCGGCCACCGCCGCCACAAGGTTAATCACTCGCATTCTCATCCCCTTTTCAAACAGCGCCCGCACGACGAACCAGCCCATCACCCCTGGACGGCCCGCAATTTCCGCTTCCGCCACCACACCCACGGCGCGTGGCTGAGATGGTGGATCATGAACATCAGGATCAGCACGGCCAGCGCCGCATGACCCAGCGCCACCGGCACCTTGGCGTCGATCCCCCACACCTGGCCGGGGATCAGGCTGGGCCACAGGAAGGCCAGTCCCGACACCACCACCAGCGGCATCACCGCGAACATGGTCACCCCATCGGCGTCGGCGCGGTAGCGGCGGCGGAACACCCGGCACAGGCCCAGGAAGGCGGCATAGGCAACCACCAGCACGATGCCGCTCCACTTGTGCGCGATGTGCGACCACTCGAAGTTCATCAGCGCCACCGGCGAACCGGGGAAATGCAGGGCCAGGCCGGTCAGCAGCAGCAGGGTCATCAGCACCGCGTTGGTGCGGTGCCACAGCACGAACCCCAGCCGCATGCGCTCGGTCCGGCGCGCCACGGCGGCCAGTTCGGCTTCCGGATCGCGGCCCAGCGCCTGGGCCAGCAGCCGCGCCGCCAGC
>JAEZFE010000285.1 GCA_023437865.1 Pseudomonadota bacterium
TGCCTATCCTACCTCTGACGATTGAATTATTTCGCCAGAAGGGACAACCTGTCAGCCTTGTGCCATCGAATTTCTTGGAGGACACAATGCGCATTACCCTGACCGCGGCTGCCCTGCTGACGCTGGCGGCCGCGCCGGCCCTGGCGGCCAAGGCCACGATTACCGTCAACGCCATCGACGCCGCCGGAATCGGCCAGTCCATCGGCACCATCGAGGCGCGCGACACCCGTCAGGGGCTGGCGCTGACCCCGAAGCTGACCGGCCTGACGGCTGGGCCGCATGGCATCCACGTGCACCAGAATGGCGATTGCGGTTCCAAGGAGCAGGAGGGTAAGCCGGTGGCTGGCTTGGCGGCGGGCGGCCATTTCGACCCCCAAAGCAGCGGCAAGCATGCCGGGCCGTGGGAAAAGGGCGGCCATCAGGGCGACCTGCCGGCGCTGGCGGTCAATGGTGACGGCACCGCCACCGACACGCTGGTGGCGCCCCATCTGAAGCTGGCCGACCTCAAGGGTCGTGCCATCATCATCCACGCGGGCGCCGACAATTACGCCGACGCTCCCAAGCCGCTGGGGGGTGGCGGCGCCCGCATTGCTTGCGGGCTGGTGAAGTAGGCAACGCCAATAAGAAAAAGGGGGGCTTGTCGAGAGCCCCCCTTTTTTGTCTTAAACCGTCGCCGGTTCCGCCGGCTCCTTGGCCGCCGGCTCCGCCGGGGCGGGCTGTTCCGGTTCCCGGGTGGGCAGGGTCGAGATCATGGAGGTCACCAGCGCCGCCAGGAACGGCATGGATTGCACCACCAGGACAATCGACCATAGGCGGATTTCCGGGTCGTAGAAGTTCTTCAGCGCCGCCGGGTTGGCGAAGGCGTCGGCCACCGAGGTGGTCGAGCTGAACATGGCGCTCACCACCATGCCGATCATCGGGCCGAACAGGACCACGAAGGCGGCCAGCCAGTGCAGGCCCATCAGCGTGGTTTCCTCCAGCGTCATCTTGATGGCGTCCTTCACGCCTACCTTCTCGGCCATCTTGGGCGTGCGCATGAACGGCGTGTGCTTGGTGAAGATGCCCTGCCACATGGCCCAGGCGATGGCGTAGGTCAGGCCCATGCCGGCCACCGCCGACAGGATGCGGCGCTTCCAGCTGCACTTCACCCGGGTGGAGTAGAGGAAGATGTGGTGGATGATCTTGGCGACGAACACGCCGACCGTGGGCAGGATGAAGAACGCGAGCGGCGTATCGAAGTAACGCGGCGCGAAGATCATGCCGGTGGTCCACACCAGGCTGAGGATACAGAACATCAGGTAGAAGCCGTCGGCGAACCACGGCAGCCAGCCTGAGACGAAGTGATATTTCTGGGCGGTGGTCAGGCCGGTGTTCTTGAACGGCACCAGGGCCTTCCAATGCGCCTTGAGGATCTGCACGGCGCCATAGGCCCAGCGGAAGCGCTGCTTCTTGTAGGCCATGAAGCTGTCGGGCACCAGGCCGTGGCCCATGCGCTCCTGAACGTAGTTGGACTCGTAGCCCATCTGCATCATGCGCAGGCCCAACTCGGCATCCTCGCAGATGCACCATTCGGCCCAGCGACCGGATTCCTCCATCACCTTCTTGCGCACC
Organism: Pseudomonadota bacterium; assembly: GCA_023437865.1. Taxonomy (GTDB): domain Bacteria; phylum Pseudomonadota; class Alphaproteobacteria; order Rhodospirillales; family Magnetospirillaceae; genus Magnetospirillum. Next base: position 1,612 of record JAEZFE010000285.1, read on the forward strand.
AGGGTCATGGTGCCGTGCTGGATGATGGCGTTGGCCTCGTTGCGGAACACCATGCCGATATCGAAGAAACCGGCATATTCCCAGTTGATCATTTCCTTGAACAGGTCGTTTTCCCAGTCGCGATGGTCCTGGGGCGCCTGCACGTGGCCGACCTTGGGATCGTCGAAATAGGGGACCAGGGCCGACAGCCAATCCTTGCGGACCTGATAGTCGGAGTCGACCACGCCGATGATCTCGGCCTCGGGATCGGTGACCGACAGGCCGAAGTTGAGCGCACCCGCCTTGGCGCCCGGCCAGGGGGCCAAATGGTAGAACTTCACCTTGTCGCCGAGGCTCTTGCAGTACTCCTCGACCGGCTTCCACACCTCTTCCTTCTTCGTGTTGTTGTCCAACACAATGATCTCGAAATTGGGGTAGTCCATGGCCATCAACGAATCGATGGTCAGCTTCACCATCTCGGGCGGTTCGTTGTAGCAGGGCAGGTGGATCGAGACCTTGGGTGTGCGCTTGAGCGAGCCGGGCGGCAGCGGCTTGAAGCCGCGTTTCATCTTGCCGGCCCAGGTCAGCTCAGTCAGCTCGATGCCGTTGATCAGCACCACGACCACCAACAGCAGCTGTGCCGGTAGCAGAATCCCCAGCATCAGCTCGGTGGCGGGCGCCATGTCGCGCACCATGGGCGTCGACATGGTCCAGATCACCAGGGTCGAGGCGAACTGTACCAGCACGCCGAAGAAGATCTTGCCCGGCAGACGCAGGTCTTTCCACTTACCCAGGAACCACACCACCGGCAGGATGGCGATCAGGGCGGCGGCGGCGGCCTGGAACGGCCATTCCTTGAACTCGATGACCGGGCCGATCCAGTCGAACTTGGGCTTGCGCTCGACGGTGAAGATGCCCCAGTGCTTTTCCGAGGCGGTGCCGTCCAGGTTCACCTTCCACGGCTGGTCGAAGGCCTCGACCACGTTGTAATCCAGGTTCTCCTCGTGCGCCCAGTTCAGGAAGCGACGCAGGAACAGGGCCTGGTTGACCAGCGAGGGCACCGCATTGCCGTAGGAGCGGCCGGCCGACGGCCAGCCAACTTCGCCGATGAACAGCGGCTTGCCGGGATTGGCGGCCTTGACCTCGCGCACCATGCGCTTGGTGAAGTCCAGCGCCTCCTCAATATCGACGCGCTCCCAGAACGGCAGGGTGTGGATGGTGATGAAATCCACTTCCTGGGCGATCTCGGGATGCTCCAGCCAGATGGACCACGCCTCGGCGGTCGAGATCTTGACGCGCTCGGGCAGCATGGCGCGGGCGCGGCGCAGATAGCGCACCATCTGCTCGGGCGTCAGGCGGTGCAGCGTCAGGTTCTCATTGCCGACGATCACCCGCTCGACATTGGGGTTCTCGTTGGCGATGCGCACCAGATTGGCCAGCTCTTCCTCGTTACGGGCCAGACGTTCGTCCAGCCAGGCGCCGGGCATGGCCTTGATGCCGTGCTTTCCGGCGAGCGCGGGCACCTGGTCCAGGCCCTCCTTGGTGGAGTAGGTACGCACCTGCTCGACCTTGCCGGCCAGCATGGCGAGATCCTCATCCATCTCCTCGCGGGTGGGCAGCAAGGTCTCGTCCAGGTGCGGCATCTTGCGCACGATGGTGGGATCGTCGTCGGCGCGCGACGGCGAGAACGAGACGCTCTTGATGGTTCCTGCCCACGGCATGGCGGTCTGCGGCCGGTTCATGACGAACCAGAAGCCCAGGTTGCCCAGCACGATCAGCAGGAGGACCACGAGACCGGAAAGACGCATGGAGCTGTTTGCCCGTGTATCAGTTGAAGCGGGACCGGTGAACAGGCGCCGGCGCCCTTGGCCGGCCTATCATCGCACCGGCAAAGGCGTTCGCAAAGGGGGCACAGGCGCACACCGGCGCGGCCCGCGCGGGGGCGCTGCGGACGGGGGCGGACATTAGCCAAGAATGCGGGCACTGTCCAGGCGAGCCGGGCGCGGTCATGGCGCGCAATGTGGGCAGTGCGTGTGGCGGAAATGTGGCCGCCCTTTGGCTCCGCCTATCCACCAGTGGGGCTTCCCCCCCGGCCTTGTCTGCGCTACACCCACCATCCGTTCCGACGACCCACAAGGGGACCGATGACCGCTATCACTTCCATTATTTCCCGCATCGCCCAGGAGCTGGGTGCGCGGGATGCCCAGGTTCTTGCCGCCGTCCAGCTGCTGGACGAAGGCAGCACGGTTCCGTTCATCGCCCGCTACCGCAAGGAAGCCACCGGCGGTCTGGACGATACCCAGCTGCGCACGCTGGAAGAGCGGCTGGTCTACCTGCGGGAAATGGAAGAGCGGCGTACCGCGATCCTGGCGTCCATCGAGGAGCAGGGCAAGCTCACCGACGAGCTCAAGGGCCAGATCCTGGCCGCCGACACCAAGGCGCGGCTGGAGGATCTTTACCTCCCCTACAAGCAGAAGCGTCGCACCAAGGCGATGATCGCGCGCGAGGCGGGCCTGGAGCCGCTGGCCGATGCGCTGCTGGGCGATCCCAATCGCAAGCCCGAGGACGAGGCCGCCCAGTACGTCAACGCCGAGAAGGGCGTGGCCGACGTCAAGGCCGCGCTCGACGGCGCCCGCCAGATCCTGATGGAGCGCTTCGCCGAGGACGCCGAGCTGCTGGGCGCCCTGCGCGAGCATCTGTGGGACAGCGCCGTGCTGTTCTCCACCATGGCCGAGGGCATGGCCGAGAAGGGCGCCAAGTTCAGCGACTATTTCGATTACCGCGAGCCCATCAAGGCCATCCCGTCGCACCGCGCGCTGGCATTGTTCCGTGGCCGGAATGAAAATGTTCTGAACCTGAAACTGACCCCCGGCGACGAAGCCGCCGTGCCGGAAGGCGAGGTTTTCCGCGGCCCCGGCGAGTGCGAGCTGAAGATCGCGCGCCGCTTCAACGTGGCCGACCGGGGCCGTCCCGGCGATGCCTGGCTGGCCGAGACCGTGCGCTGGGCATGGCGCATCAAGATCCATCTGCATTTGGAGTTGGAGCTGACCGGGCGCCTGCGCGAGGCGGCAGAGGAGGAAGCCATCCACGTCTTCGCCCGCAACCTGCGCGCCCTGCTGCTGCAGGCGCCGGCGGGCATGCGGGCGACGCTGGGCCTGGATCCGGGCATCCGCACCGGCGTCAAGGTTGCGGTCATCGACGGCACCGGCAAGGTGGTCGACACCACGGTGGTCTATCCGTTCCCGCCCAAGCAGGACGTCATGGGCACGCTGATGACCCTGGCCGGCCTGTGCCGCAAGCACAAGCTGGAGCTGGTCGCCATCGGCAACGGCACCGGCTCGCGCGAGACCGAGCGCCTGGTGGTCGAGCTGATCAAGCGCAACCCCGAGCTCAAGCTGGAGAAGCTGGTGGTGTCGGAGGCGGGCGCCTCGGTCTATTCGGCATCGGATCTGGCCGCCAAGGAATTCCCCAACATGGACGTGACCCTGCGTGGTGCCGTGTCCATCGCTCGCCGCCTGCAGGACCCGCTGGCCGAGCTGGTCAAGATCGACCCCAAGAGCATCGGCGTCGGCCAGTATCAGCACGACGTCAACCAGCCCCGGCTGGGCCGCTCGCTTGATGCGGTGGTAGAGGATTGCGTGAATGCGGTGGGTGTCGAGGTCAATACCGCCTCGGCTCCGCTGCTGGCCCGGGTCGCCGGCCTGACCCCGGGCGTGGCCTCCAACATCGTCGCCTTCCGTGACGCCAACGGTCCATTCCAGAGCCGCGAGGCGCTGAAGAAGGTGGACCGCCTGGGGCCCAAGGCGTTCGAGCAGGCCGCCGGCTTCCTGCGCGTGATGAACGGCACCAACCCGCTCGACGCCTCCGCCGTGCATCCGGAAGCCTATCCGGTGG
>JAEZFE010000341.1 GCA_023437865.1 Pseudomonadota bacterium
GTCCAGGGGGCTGGGTGGACGGCGAGCCATTGGTCATGTTCGCCCGGCCCCCTTTGGACTGAATCATGGAACCCTTGTTCGTTTCCACCCTGGTGGTGGCGATCGCCGAGATCGGCGACAAAACCCAGCTGCTGGCGCTGCTGCTGGCGGCGCGCTTCCGCAAGCCGGTGCCCATCATCCTCGGCATCCTGGTGGCAACCATCGCCAACCACGCCCTGGCCGCATGGGCGGGCGCGGCGGTGGCGGCCTGGGTCGGCGCGGACGTCATGCGCTGGGTGCTGGGCCTGTCGTTCCTGGCCATGGCGGCCTGGATCATGGTGCCCGACAAGGTGGACGACGAACCCAAGATGACGGCCAAGGCCGGCGCCTTCCTGACCACCCTGGTGGCGTTCTTCCTGCTCGAGATCGGCGACAAGACCCAGGTGGCCACCGTGGCGCTGGCCGCCAAGTACAACAGCCTGGCCCTGGTCACCGCCGGCACCACGCTGGGCATGATGGCCGCCAACGTGCCGGCCGTCTTGCTGGGCGACGTGGCGGCCACCAAAATTCCGCTGAAGCTGGTGCACAGCGTAGCCGCGGTGATCTTCGCGGTCATGGGCGTCTTGGTGCTGATGAACGTGGGCGACGCCCTGGCCATGAAGTGACATAGGTACCTACCATCAACCAAAAGTCGGACATCATCCGTCGTAAGATGGATGGTGCTCCGACTTGGGCGACGACGGGGCGGCTGTTATACAGGCATGGATCAGGGAGCTTGATCCATGCAGCATCCAAAGCCCTCACCCCGCCTTGACGATATTCAGGAGGACCACCTGCGCCTGGCGGTCCTGCTCGATCAAATTCGCGATCACCTGGATGACAGCCTGCCGGTGAACGGGCGCATCGCGCTGCTTGCCGCCGAGTTCGACCACCACGCGCAACGCAAGGAGGAGGCTCTGGCCAACATCGCCACCGCCGACCACGCGGAGCAGCACAAAGGCCACGACGCCATGCGTCGGCTGTTGGGCAAACTGGCGGATTCAAGCGATGCGGGGGGTGACATCCGCCCGCTGCTGGACGAGGTGCAGCGGCTGTTCACCGAACATCTGCTGCCCGCCGACAGGATGCTTTGGGGTGCCACTTCCTAAGGTGCTACCCCCTACCCTTCTTTTGCGGCCCGCCGGTCCATCGCCATATTCGCGGCACGAGTTCCCTCCCGCGAGGCGCATATGGACCGCGTTCCCCCACTCAGCATCGGCCTGACCGTCTATAACGGAGAGAATTATCTCCGTAACGCCTTGGAAAGCCTGCTGGCACAGAGTTGGGGCGATTTCGAGCTGATCATCTCGGACAACGCTTCGACGGATGCGACCGAGGATATCTGCCGCGCCCATGCCCAGCACGACCGCCGCATCCGCTACAGCCGCAACGATGTGAACGTGGGCGCCGCGCCCAATTTCAACCGGACGGTCAAGCTGGCGCGGGCTCCGCTGTTCAAATGGGCGGCCCATGACGACATGCTGGAGCCTGATTACCTGGCGAAATGCATGGAGGTGATGGAGCAGCGCCCCGATTGCGTACTGATCCACACCGCAATCCGGCTGATCGACGATCTGGGCGAACCTATCATCCCCGCCCCCGGCGGCGTGGTGGTGGACCGCAACGGCAACCGCCATCACGATATTGACCCGCTGCATCTGGCCGAGAGCGTCAAGCCGTCCCGCCGCTTCGCCGATGCGCTTCGCCGCATGGTGTGGTGTACCGGCCTGTTTGGCATCATCCGCAGGGACGCTTTGTTGCGCACACACGGGCTGGGCGGATATTACGAGGCCGACCGGGTCTTGCTGGCCGAGCTGGCGCTTCTCGGGCGCTTCCACCAGCTTGAGGAGCCCCTGTTCGTCAAGCGCTGCCACAAGGGGGTCAGCGTGCTGATGGACCGCGAGAACAAGGCCCGCATGATGGACATGACCCGCCCGCCCGGTCAGCCATGGATAAAAGTGCGCGCTGGCTACGCCAAGGCGCTGGCGGTGGGCGAATTGGGCGGCGTTGAGCGGGCGGCCTGCGCCCTCATCGCCCTACGCACGGCGATGCGCAACCCGCTGTCGTTCAGGATCAAGCGCTGGCTGGCGGATATGACGGGAGGGGAAACGGAGACGGCGGAGCAGCCTTCAACGCGGCCTTGAAGCGGGCGTCGCGCTTGATGGCGGCTTCACGCCGGAGCGCGTCGCCATGGGCGAGCGGGCCTTCCATATGAAGAATCCGCCACGGCCCGCGCCCACGGGTAAAGCGCGCGCCGGTGCCCGCATTGTGCTGGACCAGGCGGGCGCTCACATCCTTGGCGATGCCGGTGTACGAAATGCCCGCCTGGTTGACGAGCACGTAGACGAAATAGGCCGACACCGCCGCCTCAGTAATGCGGCGGCGGCTTGTCGTCCTGGGGCGAGCGGTCCCATCCGGCCTCGGCCTCGCGGACGCGATCGGTCAGCCGCCGCACCTGAGCCACCAGCAGGTCGATGACGCGCCCCTGGTCGGCGATGACCTGGGACAGATCCTCAGCCATGCGCTCGTGATGGGCGATACGGCTTTCCAGCTCGATCAGCCGCTTTTCCATAGCCTCGTCCACCACCGGTTCCCTCAGCGCACTGGCGAGCGGTTGATGGACTTGATGGCCGGGCGGGGATTACCGGAGACCTCGCCCAGCTTCTTGTCCTCAGCCTCGATGATGGCGAGCGCCGGGGCGTCGCCGTCCAGGCCACCCAGCTCAACGCTGGGCACCCGGCGATTGGACCGCTTCGAACCGTCCTCGTAGACCACGTCGAACAGCACGAACTCGCTTTCGACCTTGGCCTTCTTGTTGTTGCTGCGGCCCATGGTGACCCTCCTTACTTACTGCCGGCGCGGGCCGGCGCGCGATTGCCGTTGCCGTGGCCGTCACGCTGGCCGCCATGGGCCGGACGGGCGCCCTGGGGCCTGCCGGAGCGGTTGCCCCACGGCTTGCCGCCATCACGGAAACCGCCCTTGCCGGCGGGACGGCCGGCGGGCGCCGTGCTGATGGGGCGCTTGGGCTCAAGCCCCGGCACCACGTGCACTTCCATGGTCGATTTGGTGTAGCGCTCGATGCGCATCAACGCCTCGCGGTCCACCCTGCTGGCGAAGGAGATGGCAACGCCCTCGGCGCCGGCCCGGCCGGTGCGGCCGATGCGGTGCACGTAATCCTCGGGCTGGCGCGGCAGGTCGAAGTTGATGACGTGGGTCACGTCCTTGATGTCGATACCGCGCGCCGCCACGTCGGTGGCCACCAGCACGCGGATGCGCCCGGTGCGCAGCTGCTCGATGGTGCGATTGCGCTGGCCCTGGTTCATGTCGCCATGCAGGGCACCGGCAGCATGTCCCTCGCGGTAGAGATCCTCGGCAAGGGTGTCGGCGTCGCGCTTGGTGGCGGTGAACACGATCGCCTTGCCCACCGTCTCGCAGGCGGCGAAATGGCGCAGCAGCTTGCGCTTGTGCTCCAGATCGTCGGCGTGATGCAGGCGCTGTTCGATCTTGGCGGCATTCTCCATGGTGCGCTCGACCTCGACGCGAACCGGGTTCTGCAGCAGGCCCTCGGCCAGCTTGGCCATACGGCGGTCCAGCGTCGCGGTGAACAGCAGGGTCTGACGCTGGCGCGAGCAGGCGGCGGCGATCTTCTCGACGTCGTCAAGGAAGCCCATGTCGAGCATGCGGTCGGCTTCGTCCAGGATCAGCACCTCGACCTGCGACAGATCCAGCCGGCCACGCTCCAGGTGATCGATCAGGCGGCCGGGAGTGGCAACCACCACGTCCACGGGGCGCGACAACATGCGCAACTGCTCGCGGTAGGGCAGACCGCCGACCACTTCCACGGTGTTCAGGCGCAGGTACTTGCCGTACTTGCGCGACGACTGCATGACCTGGCGGGCCAGCTCGCGGG
>JAEZFE010000154.1 GCA_023437865.1 Pseudomonadota bacterium
GCCCGCGGCCGGCGAGCGAAGGATCCCCCGAAGGCTGAGTGCCACACTATTGTGCGCAGCCGCCCTGACCTTTCTTGGCGTCGGCCTACGACTGTACAGCCATGCCCGCGATCTTGCGGCAACGCAGGCTGACCTCATGGCGTGGTCAGCCACGCCCCGATCTTTCCCCACGGACCCACGCGACAGCGACCTGGCGGCCGCAGCAATGATCCGGGATGCTTTCTGGCGGCTGGAGACCGTGGCGTCACCGGCCGAACGGGACCGCGCCTTGCCGGCGACACGCATGATGGTGGAGCACCTGGGTCGCCGCCTTCCCACCACCGGCACGACCCTGTTGCCGGTAACGGCGCTGTCGTTGCAGGCCCAGGTACAATTCGTGGGCAGCCTGGGCTGGCTTGCGGAAAAACTGCCGGACATCGAGGCGCAGTGGGGCCCGTGGCTAGACCGCGCGTTGACCATGACCCCCACCCGCACCGACCTTGCCATTCCCTATCTGACCCGCCTGGCGATGTCCGGGAGAATGGAAGAGCTGGCCACCCGCACCGCCAAAATCCTCCGCGCCGCGCCGCGCGATCCCGTTGGCCTACACTTTCAGGGGCTGTTGCAGGTCCAGCACCCTGATCCAGCCGTTAAACGACAAGGGTTGGAGGCGTTGCGCGCCAGTATCGACGCCGGGATCGGGCATCTCATGCCGCTGGATCCAAGCCTGCGCACCATCCTGCAGCAGTAGGCGCTGAGCGAAACCCGCTCATCGGCTCTCCTCAGGTTGGCCTGGGCGCGGGGATCAGGCGCGTCGATGAGCGACCTTGCCCCATAGCCAGATCACGGCCTGGGGTGTCAGACGTGCCGCACGCAGCAGAAAACGCAGCCAAAGAAGCATATGAATGCCCGCCAAGGCCCATTTCGGATAGGCGCCCGAGAAGTGCTTCTTGAAATAATAACCGCTACTCAGCGTTTTATGCCACTCAACCCAGATCGTCGGCACATCACTGGTGCTGCGATGATGATATACAGGAGCATTGCCACAATAGAGAACCTGACCGCCACTCTTGACGGCGCGCAGGCAAATGTCAGCGTCCTCGAAGTGGAGGAACATCCTCTCGTCCATCCCCCCCAACACATCCCAACGCGATCGCGGCAACACCATGAAGGCGCCAGAAACCGTGGGCACCGCCTCCACCCCGGTCACCGGCGGCGCCTGATCGAGGTTAAATCGTCGAAAATGAGGGTGGCCGGGAAATAGCCGAGCCAGTTGCAACAATTCCGCCACCGCCCGCCAGGGCGTCAGTACATCGCGCCGCCCGCCCCGCTGCTCACTGCCGTCGAGATTGCACAGCCGCCCTCCGGCAAGCCAGGCATCCGGGTGGGCGCCAAGGGCAGCCGTCACGGCGGCAAAAGTACCGTTTGGAACGATGAGATCGGGATTGACCAGGGCGATATAGCTCCCCCGGGCATGCCGCGCCCCCAGGTTGCAGGCGCGGGCGAACCCGATATTGCGTGCGCAACGAATCAGCGTAACGTTGGGAGCAGCCGCCACCAAGTTGTCCAGCCGCGCCCGGGCGGCGCGGTCATTGCCATTATCGACCACCACCACATCCACCACTTCGGCTTGGTTGAGCAGGGCCTCCAGACAAACGAACAGGGGTTCCCCGGTACGGTATGTCACCACAATGGCAGAAACATTTGCCGCTTGCCTTTGATTGATCACGGCTTTCTGCATCCCCTCTCGGCTCGGGGTACCCCGTATGCGAAGGTCACGGACCTTGGCAGCTTTGCCGAAGCAATGCAACGGGTGGAAAAGCCTCGCAACCCTGCGGGGCATAACCGCAAAAATGAAAAATCACCGGAAAAAATCTTATGTTGCCATTAGGCAACACAGGTCGCGCAACGACACCAAAAAGGCGTATGGGCGCATTGACATTCTCCCATCTCTCGGATTATCACGTCTAATGAACTTCCCCGGGGGATGATGATCGTGCGCTTAAACAATTGTCATATGCTGGTGGCAGCGGCCACCTTGGCCCTTCCGAGCGCGGCTTTTGCCGCCAGTGATGTGAGCAATAGCGGCAGTCTGTCGCGCCAAGCGGTTACGGCCGTCGCGGCCCCAATCGCTTCCTCTCAGACCGCGAGCCTCATCAGCGGCGCTATCAGCGGCGCCATCAGCGGCGGCGCCGGCGGCTTCGCCCCCTCGGGCGGTGTCGGCGGCGGCTTCGCCCCCTCGAGCGGCAGCGGTCCGCAGTCCAGTCTGCCGCTCATGTCCACCCGTGGCATGGCGGGCGGCGGCGCCGCTTCCAAGTTCGGCGTGTGGACTCAGGGAACCTACTCGTACATCGACAGGGCGGAATCTGGCCTGGAGATGTCGGGTCACGCCTACAACCTGGTTGCCGGCGCCGATTACAAGGTCACCGACACCTTCTTGGCCGGCTTGGCCCTGGCCTGGGAGTACAGTGATCTCGACACCGACTTCAACCGGGGCACCTTCTCGGGTTCCGGTATTTCGGCGGTGCCCTATATCGGCATCACCCTGACCCCGAACTGGACGATGGACCTCTCTGGCGGTTATGGCTGGCTGTCCTATGACAGCGATCGCAACAATGGCGCCATTACCGGAAACTACAACGCTCGCCGCACCTTCGCCACCGGTAACCTGACCGGCAGCTTCGCGCACAACAACTGGCGCTTCCAGCCCAAGGCGGGCGTGAGTTACATCCACGAGTTCCAGGACAGCTATACCGAAAGCAACGGTGCTGCCGTGGACAGCGACACGATCGAGTTCGGCCGCTTGAGCGGCGGCACCAAGATCGGCTATGCCGTCGGCAACAGCGTGCCGTATATCAAGGTCATGGCCGAGTGGGACTTCCTGAGGCCCGATGCCGTGCTCAAGTCCAACGGCCAAGCCTCGTCCACCAGCGATGGCGGCGGCGTGATCGGCCTGGGTTACGAGATCTACAGCGGCGGCTTCATCGGCAGCGTCGAGGCCAACTATAACTCGCTCTTCCGCGAAGACTTGGACCTCTACACGGTTGCCCTGCGTGCCCGCTACGCCTTCTAAGGAACCAGGATCGATGGGCGGGATCGCCCTTCCATCGATCCTTCTTTCCTTAATTCTCACCTTCTTGACCGCATGCTCTTCGCGACAGGATGTCGCGAAGAGCATTGCTTTTCCGGCGGGCTTTTCCGCCGACATCATCTCCAGCCCGACCTTCCATATCTTCACC
>JAEZFE010000360.1 GCA_023437865.1 Pseudomonadota bacterium
CCGCCAACGCCTTCCGCGAGCGGTAAGGCGGAGGCGGGGCCGTAGGGGGAACGCCTCGCGGGTTCACAGTGTTGTGTTGCCCAGATGCCGAGTGCGGTATCCGGAGTTGACGCCATGCCCCATAGCGACCCAAGCATCTTCCTGTCAGGCGCCGCCGACATTGTCCGGACGCTGGACATCCTGGTGGAATGGCCACCTGACAGCCATGCCGCCGCTGATATCAATGCATTGTTTCCCGGCGCGGATGCCGACGAGGCTGTAACCGAGATCATCCGGGGTGTTGATCCGGTCGGCAACGTCATCGGGACCTCGGCCTCCGACACCCTGTCGGTGAGCGCCGAGGACGCGGGGCTGTGGGGGGCCGAGGGTGACGATACCCTGAACGCCGGTCCGATGGATGCACTTCTCTCTGGCGGCAGCGGCAATGACGTGCTGACCGCCGGAGCGGGCGCCGACGTGCTGTATGGCGGTCCCGGTGATGACCGTATGGATGGTGGGGCGGGAAACGACTTCTTTGTCATGTCGGCAGGCGATGACGTCATTGTCGGCGGATTGGGAATAGACACGCTGGTTGTGGGGGAGGGGTGGGGAGCGCCTCTGACCCTGACACTGGCCGGTGCCGGCCCGAGCGATCCCGGTGGCTCCCCGGCAGCGATCGATGGCGCTGACAAGGTCTCAGCGGTTGAGAATGTGGTTGGTGGAGCGGGGGCCGACCGAATTACAGGCAGCGAGGCAGCGAACATCTTGTTCGGCAGCGGCGGCGATGATCGCCTCGACGGTGGTGCGGGTAACGATGTGTTGGACGGCGGCGCCGGTGCGGACATCCTCACCGGCGGTCCCGATGCCGACATCTTCCGCTTCCAAGCTTCGGCAAATGACGTCGTTACCGACTACAGCCGGGACCAGGGTGACGTCCTGCAAATGCCGGGCATTGAGGGAAATGTCAGCTTCGCCAGCCTGGGCGCCGACCTGCTTATTGTCGATGCAGAGGGCGATCCGGTGGTGCGGCTGGCCGGCATCACCAGTCCGGCGCAGGTAACAATCGATTATCTTGGCGTTTAAAGTCACGGACAGTTGTCGTGCCGGCCACGCAGGCGGCACCACAACTGCTCCAGCTTGATCATCATCCGCGCCGCCGGCTTGCGCAACGGCGGAATGTCCTGAGCGATCAGCAGCAGGCCGAGCGGCAGCATTTCGAGGCCGAACACGGGCAGGAACCACAGCGTGCTCCCCAGGATCAGCAGGATGCCTAAGGGGATGCGGAAGCGGCGTGAACGGGGGCCGCGTAGCCAACGGATGGCGCGCGATACCCTGTCCGGCGCCTGACGTTCCAGTCCGTCGAAGGCTTTGTCGAGTTCACGCTGACCGGGTTTCGCCATGGCCGGCATATGGGGACCCAGCCCCCCTCGGTCACCCTGCTCAACATCAGTGGCTCATGCTGACCAGCGCATCCCGACAGGATTGCTCGCAGGCACGGCACTCCTCGGCGCAGATGCGGCAATGTTCGTGTGCCGAGGCGTGGCTCTCGCATTCCTCGGCGCAGAGCCGGCAGGCGGTCTCGCACGCCTCAAGCATGGCGCGTATGACCTGCTCGTTGGAACCGCTGCGCCGGGTCGCCACTGCGCCGGCGGCGTTGCACACGTCGGCGCAGTCCAGGTTCAGGCGGATGCATTGGACCAATGGATCGACCGTGTCTTCGCCCAGGCAGGCATCGGCGCAGGTGATGCAGGTCTGGGCGCAGTCGTAGCATTGCTCGATGCAGCGGATCAGGGCGTCGTTGGTGTTGCCTCGAACGTGCGGATGGGTCGCGATCATTTCCCTGGCATGCATGGCCTGTCCTCCCAAGTTGATGGTGGGATCAACGAGCCAGGGGTGGGAAGGTTCAGGCTTCTTTCCGTTCCGTGAGTGTTGTCAAATGGAAGGGAACCCGCGACTGGAGCGCACGTTTGAATGGGCATGGAGATCGCAAAAGTTCTGGCACTCAGCGTCAGCCTGGGCGGACCGGCACCAGAGGCCGATTACTGGGCCATGGAAGCCCATTTCCAGCGCCAGCATACCGAGGCGGCGTGCTCGGCGGCATCTATCGCCACCGCCCTGGGGGCGCTGCTGGAAAAGGACGTGGCGCCCAGGGATCTGCTGACACGGGTGGGGGATTCGCAGTGGAAGGCCCAGACCGCGCGCGATGGTGATGGCGTCAGCTTCACCGAGTTGGAGCGGTATCTGCGCGCCAGCCTGCGGGCCATGGGTCTGGCGCGGGCGCGGGTCGAAGTGTTCCGTCCGCGCCGCAATGATCCGGAATCACTGGCGCTGCTGCGCGCGTTGCTGACGGAGAACGTGCGGCGGCGTGACGGGGACGTGGTGCTGGCCACCTTCGACCAGGGTTGGCTGCTGGGCGAGCATGCGGTGGGCCACGTCTCGCCCATCGGCGATTATGATCCGGCGACCGGCCGGGTCCTCATCATGGATGTGGACCCGGCCTTGCCGGAACCCTATTGGGTCAAGGATGAAGACCTGCTGGCCGCCATGAATCGCCCGGATTCCGACGACCCCAGCGGGGACGGCCTGCTGGTGGTCAAAGCCGACTGATCAGGCCAGCATGCCACCGGCAAGCACACGCTCCAGTTCGGCCACGCCGGCAGGCAGGTCGATCTTGGCGCCCACCGCCTTCAAGCTGGAGCCGAAGGCGTGCAGCGTGCGGAAGACGTGGTGGGCGCGGCATTGCTCGCCCATCTGGCCGATGCGCAGGATTTCCAGGCCAAAGGCGCCCGAGACCTCGACGCGGTAGACCTGGCTCATATGGGCCCGCACCTTATCGCCCGAAACGCCCTCGGGCAGCTTGATGCCGACCACCGAGTTCAGCCGCGCGTCCTTGGGAACGAACAGTTCCAGGCCCATGGCCTCGATGCCCGCCTGCAGCGCTCGGCTCGACAGCTCGTGGCGGTGGAAGCGGGCGGGCAGCGTCTCGGTGCAGATCAGGCGCAGCGCCTCGTGCAGGGCCATGATGCCCGACACCGGCGCGGTGTAGTGGTAGGATTTCAGGTTCCAGAAGCGGTCGGCCAGGCGAGCGTCCAGGCACCAATGGGCCATGGCGGCATTGCGGCCCTCGATGCGTTTCCACGCCTGCTCCGAGAATGCCAGCAGCGACACGCCGGGAATCGACGACAGGCCCTTCTGGCCGCCGGTGATGACGGCGTCCACGCCCCAGGCGTCCATCTCCATTTCCATGGTCGACAGGGTGCACACAGCATCCACGACCACCAGCACATCGTACTGGCGGGCAATGGCGCAAATCTCCGGCAGGTGCCGGTTCCACACGGTGTTCGACGTCTCGCCCTGCACGATGGTCAGCACCCGCGGGCGTTCGCGCTGGATGGCGGCTTCGATCTGGGCCGGGTCGGCGGTCTCGGTTATGCCCAACTCCATGGCGGCGAAATCGGCCCCGCAGCGCATCGACATCTCGGCCAGACGACGGCTGAAATACCCGTTGCACACCGACAACACCTTGGTGCCCGGCTCGACCAGATTGCAAATCGCCATCTCCATGGCCGCCGAGGCCGGGCCGGCGACGCCGAGCACGCGCGCGCTCTGGGTCTGGAAGACGTAGCGGGCCATCTCCTTCACCTGCTCGATGACCCTGTTCATGGTCTCGCCCAGGTGATTGATCACAATGGAATTGGCATGCGCCACCATGGCCGGCACCGGCACCGGGCCTGCGCCCATCATCAGCAACGGTTCATCCGGCAGGATGCGGTCAAGCGGCACAACGGCAGGCGGTCTATAGCGCATGGGAATCTCGTGACAGGTGGGGGAGGGAGATTCCCAAACCAAACGCCTCGCTGTCAAGCGCGGGGGTGCATCTTTCCCTCTTCCAGCCTGTTTATATGAGAAGAGCCTTAAGACAGGAGAGCCGCGCCATGGACATCACCGACCATATCGATCATCTGATCCGCATCGACCTCGATGCCGTGCGCGCGTACAGCCAGGCCATTGACAACGTTCCCGATCAGGCCGTGCGCGACATGCTCACGGGCTTCCGCGCCGATCACGAACGTCACATCGACGATCTGTCCAGGGCCATGGTAGCCCTGGGTGGCGAGGCGCCGCGCTCGCCCCATCTGTCGGGCTTCGCCCTGGCGGGGTTCACCGGTGTCGCTGCTGGCATGGGGGTGTCGGGGGCTCTGATGGCCATGCAGAGCAACGAGGTGGTGACCAACCAGGCTTATGAACTGGCGTTGCGCGCCGATCCGCCCGGAGATGTGCGCCATCTGCTCGAGCGCAATCTAGGCGACGAACAGCGCCATCTCGACACCATCCGCCGTTGGCTCGAACAATCCTCGCCGGTGGGTGCGATGATGAGCGGCTCGGCCACCATGCAGGGGCTCGGCACCTCGGTGTGGATGAATGTGATCCGTCGTTCGCCGGTGGCCACCGCCATGGCGGCAACCGGCGCCGCCATGCTGCTGGGCGGCTATTTGATGGGGCACCAACGTCACTCGGGTGGGCATCACCACGCGGGCCGGTAAGGCCCTTTTCGGGCGCCCCTTCGCCCGGCCAATGGCCGCGCGCGGCCGGGGGCGCCACATGAGGGGCATGAGAATATTGATGGCCGTGCTGATCGCCGCCGCCATGCCAGTGCAGGCCGCCGAGCTGGTGCTGTACGAGACCTCGTCCTGCGCCTGGTGCATCCGCTGGCACAAGGATATCGGCGGCCGTTATGCCGACACCAAGGCGGCGCGGCTGCTGCCGTTGCGCCGGGTGGACATGTTAAAGCCCACGCCGCCCGATTTGCGCGGCATTGACCGGCCTCATGCCACGCCGACCTTCGTCATCGTCGAATGTGGGCGCGAACACGGGCGGATCGTCGGCTATTCGCTGGAGAGCCGGTTCTGGAGCCAACTCGCCGACGCCGTGAACGAATGGAAGGCGGAACAGCGGGCCTGTTAAAGTGCCGCCAACAGCCGGGCCAGACGCCCGCCGGTTTCGTGATCGACGATGCCGTCCACCCGTTCAGGACGGAAATGGCGCTGGAAGGCGGCAACCGCTGCCGCCGGGGCATCGATGTCATAGCCGTATTGTGCCAGCATCTGCAGCACCTGCTCGGGCGGCAGATCGGCGCGCTCGGCGCCTTCGAACGGCCACAGGCCGATGCCGTAGCTTTTCAGCC
>JAEZFE010000373.1 GCA_023437865.1 Pseudomonadota bacterium
GCCGCCAACTTTGCCCTATTCGTGGGCTCGGACGATCACCTGGCCCGCATCGCCGAACGCGTCTGCCAGTCCGCTGCCGAACTTGGCACCAAGGGGATCGTGTTTGGCGAATGCGGTCATGCCTGGCGGGTGGCGCAGTCGTTCCCGGCGCCCCGGCCCCGCCACATCCTGGACTTGACCCATCAGCTGATCACCGAGGGCCGTATCCATTTGGACCCGTCGCTTAACGCAGGAATGAGCGTCACGCTGCACGATTCCTGCAATATCGCCCGGGCCAGCACCATGGGCGAACAGCCGGGCGGGCAGTTGGACATTCCCCGCGCGGTGCTACGGGCCGCAGTGCCGCGCGTGGTGGAGATGCCGGCGGGCACTACCGGCGAGCGCACGTTCTGCTGCGGTGGAGGCGGCGGTTTGCTGAGCGACGAGATGATCGAGTTGCGGATCAAGAGTTCGCGCCCGCGCGCCGACGCCCTGCGCCAAGCGGTCGATGAGGGTGCCACTCACCTCGCCGCCATCTGCGCGATTTGTAAGAGTCAATTCACCGAAGTCTTACCGCATCATGGATTCAACCGAAGCATGATAGTAGGAATCATGCAATTGGTCGGCAATGCGCTAACTCTTCCTTCTTCGGTGTAATAAAAGCGCAATTTCGATGATCCCCCATTGGTAGGACCGGCGCTTTTAGGGTAAACTCCCTAAGGGCTAGACACCCGTTGAATGCCAGGGAGGCAACGTTGGAATTAACCCGTAGACAGTTTTTCCGGCTCAGCGGCTCCGCCGCGGCTGGAACGACGGCGGGTGCGCTGGGCTTCGGCTCGATCTCGGCCGTGGCGGCCGAGGTCAGGCCGTACAAGCTGGCGCGCACGACCGAAACCCGGAACACCTGCCCATACTGCTCGGTGAGCTGTGGCGTCATCATCCATACCAGCGGCGATGGATCGAAGAACGTCCGCTCCGAGATCATCCACGTGGAAGGCGATCCGGATCATCCCGTCAACCGCGGCTCGCTGTGCCCCAAGGGTGCGGCGGTGCTCGACTTCATCCATTCGGAATCCAGGATCAAGGTTCCCATGTACCGCGCGCCGGGCGAGTCCCAGCTCAAGCCGGTGTCGTGGGACTTCGCCATGGACCGCATCACCAAGTTGATGAAGGAAGACCGCGACAGCCATTTCACCACCGCCAACGCGGCGGGGCAGACGGTTAATCGCTGGAACTCCGTCGGCTTCCTGGCCGGCTCCGCAACCTCCAACGAGACCGCCTGGCTGACCTGGAAGGTCACCCGCGCTCTCGGCATGGTGGCGCTGGAAAACCAGGCCCGCATCTGACACGCCCCCACGGTGGCCAGTTTGGCTCCAAGTTTTGGGCGTGGTGCGATGACCAACGGGTGGAACGACATCAAGAACGCTGATGTCGTGCTGGTGATGGGCGGCAACGCCGCCGAAGCGCATCCCTGCGGCTTTAAATGGGTGACCGAGGCCAAGGCGCATAACGGCGCCAAGCTGATCGTGGTCGACCCGCGCTTTAACCGGACCGCCTCGGTGGCGGATCTGTATGCGCCGTTGCGTCCGGGTTCGGACATCGCCTTCCTGGGCGGTCTGATCAACTACCTGCTGACCAACAATAAGATCCACAACGACTATGTGCGGCTGTTCACCAACGCATCCTATCTGGTGAAGGACGGGTTCGGCTTCGAGGACGGCCTGTTCACCGGCTACAACGCCGACAAGCGCGACTATGACCGGTCGACCTGGGATTACCAGTACGACGATCAGGGCATGGTGGCGGTCGACGAGACGCTGGAAAACCCGCAATGCGTCATCAACCTGATGAAGCAGCACTTCTCCCGCTACACCCCGGAAATGGTGGAGCGGACCTGCGGTACGCCCAAGGACAAGTTCCTTCAGGTGTGCGAGCTCATCGCCACGACCGGCAACGGCGAGCGGTCGATGACCTCGATGTACGCGCTCGGATGGACGCAGCACTCCAAGGGCTCGCAGAACATCCGCTGCATGGCCATCATCCAGCTCCTGCTGGGCAACATGGGCGTTCCGGGCGGCGGCATCAACGCGCTGCGCGGCCACTCGAACGTGCAGGGTTTGACCGACATCGGTCTGCTCAGCAACTCCCTGCCCGGTTACCTGGCGCTGCCGAAGGACTCGGAAACCGACCTCCCCGCCTACCTGAAGACCAGGGAATTCAAGCCCCTGCGTCCCGGGCAGATGTCTTACTGGCAGAACTACAAGAAGTTCTTTGTCAGCTTCCAGAAGGCCATGTGGGGCAAGGCCGCGACGGCCGAGAATAATTGGGCCTACGATCTGCTGCCGAAGTGGGACACCTCCTACGACGTCATGAAGCAGTTCGACTTGATGCACCAGGGCAAGATGACTGGCTTCTTCTGCCAGGGCTTCAACCCGATGATGTCGGTGCCCAATCGCCGCAAGATGATTTCGGCGCTTTCCAAGCTGAAATATCTGGTGGTGATGGACCCGGTCCACACCGAAACCGGTCACTTCTTCGAGAACCACGGCGAGATGAACGACGCCGATCCCTCGAAGATCCAGACCGAGGTGTTTGTCCTTCCGACCATCTGCTTCGCCGAGGATGAAGGCTCGACGGCCAATTCCGGACGCGTTCTGCAGTGGCACTGGAAGGCGGCTGAGGCCCCGGGCGAGGCCCGCACCGATATCGGCATCATGTCGGACATCTTCCTGCGTCTGAAGAAGATGTATGCCAAGGATGGCGGCACGTTCCCTGACCCGATCATGTCGGTGTCATGGGCGTATCGCCATGCCGACGAGCCCGCGCCAGAGGAACTGGCGAAGGAACTCAACGGCTATGCCCTGGCGGACCTGCCCGATCCCAACGACGCCACCAAGACCCTGCGCAAGGCGGGTGAGCTGCTCGACGGCTTCGCCCAGCTCAAGGACGACGGCTCGACCTCGTCTGCCTGCTGGATCTACGGCGGCTGCTGGACGGAAAAGGGCAACATGATGGCCCGCCGGGATTCCTCGGATCCCAGCGGCAAGGGTATCCACCCGAACTGGGGCTTCTCTTGGCCGGCCAACCGGCGCATCCTCTACAACCGTGCCTCGGCCAATGCCGACGGCAAGGCGTGGAGCGCGCGTAAGAAGGTGGTCGAGTGGAATGGCGCCAAGTGGGCCGGCATCGACGTGCCTGATTTCGGCGTCACCCTGGCGCCGGACAAGAACGCCGGTCCGTTCATCATGAACCCGGAAGGCGTCGGACGCCTGTTCACCCGGGCCATGTTGAAGGAAGGTCCGTTCCCCGAGCACTACGAGCCGTTCGAGTCGCCCGTCAACAACCCGTTCCACTCGAGGGCTCAGTCCAATCCGGTGGCGCGCGTGTTCAAGGGCGACATGGAAGTGTTCGGCAAGTCCGAGGACTTCCCCTATGTGGCGACCACCTACCGTCTGACCGAGCATTTCCATTACTGGACCAAGGTTTCGCGTATCAACGCGATCCTGCAGCCGGAATTCTTCGTGGAAATCTCGGAGCAGTTGGCCAAGGAAAAGGGTGTCGCCGCCGGTGATGTCGTCGAGGTCAGCAGCAACCGTGGCCGTGTGCAGGCCAAGGCGGTGGTGACCAAGCGCATCAAGCCGCTGATGTGCGACGGCAAGCCCGTGCACGTCATCGGCATTCCCATCCACTGGGGTTTCGTCGGGGCCACCAAGAAGGGCTTCGGTGCGAACCAGTTGACGCCGTCCGTGGGCGACGCCAACACCGAAACGCCGGAGTTCAAGGCCTTCCTGGTCAATCTCCGCCGTATCGGCCCAGCGGCTTAGGGAGGGTGTGATGGCAACACTGCAATCCTTGGACATCCGGCAGCGTTCGGCGTCCACCGCCACTCCCCCCAGCGTCCGCAAGGAAGCTGAGGTCGCCAAGCTGATCGACGTCTCCAGCTGCATCGGCTGCAAGGCGTGCCAATCGGCCTGCATGGAGTGGAACGACCTGCGTCCGGATATCGGCATCAACCAGGGCGTTTACGACAACCCTCGCGACCTGGGCGAAGCCGCGTGGACGGTGATGCGCTACACCGAGCACGAGGAAAACGACAAGCTGGAATGGCTGATCCGTAAGGATGGGTGCATGCACTGCACCGATCCTGGCTGCCTGAAGGCTTGCCCCTCGCCGGGCGCGATCGTGCAGTACTCCAACGGCATTGTCGATTTCGTGCAGGAAAATTGCATCGGCTGCGGCTATTGCCAGAAGGGCTGCCCATTCAACGTTCCGCGCATCTCGAAGCGTGACAATCGGGCCTACAAGTGCACCTTGTGCTCGGACCGGGTGGCCGTCGGCCAGAGCCCGGCTTGCGCCAAGGCGTGCCCCACGGGCGCGATCACCTTCGGCTCGAAGGAACGGATGATCGATTACGCTCAGCTGCGGATCACCGACCTCAAGTCGCGCGGTTACCAGAACGCCGGCCTCTACAACCCCGAAGGTGTGGGCGGCACCCACGTCATGTACGTGCTGCACCACGCCGACCGGCCCGAACTGTACGCCAACCTTCCCAAGAACCCGGCCATCAGCGCCATGGTTGCCCTGTGGAAGGGGACGCTCAAGCCCCTGTCGCTGCTCGGCATGGGCATGGCCGTTCTTGCTGGTCTGTTCCACTTCGTCAGCCGCGGCCCCAATGAGGTGACCGAGGAAGACGAGGAGAATGCCCGCAAGCTCACCGGGAGGGACGCGGCATGACCAAGATCGAAAAGGTCGCGGTCGTCCGCGACACCTATATCCGCTACAACGCCAGTGAACGCGTGAATCACTGGGTGGTCGTGGTGTGCGCCGTTCTGCTGATGCTGTCGGGGCTTGCCTTCTTCCACCCGGCCTTCTTCTGGCTCACCGCCCTGTTCGGTGGCGGCCAGGCCGCCCGCGCCATCCATCCGTGGATCGGTGTCGTGCTCGCCTTCGCCTTCACCTTCATGGGGGTGCGGTTCTTCCGCCAGAATATCTGGACCAAGGACGATACCGAGTGGATGAAGCACGTTAATGACGTGATCAACCACAACGAGGACAAGGTCCCGGAAGCCGACCGTTTCAATGCCGCGCAGAAAATCGTGTTCTACATGATGTTCTGGTCGGTCATCACTCTGTTCCTGTCCGGTATCATGCTGTGGCAGCACTATTTCGGGGAATCTTTCCCGATTTGGCTGCAGCGGATCGCCGGCGTGGTGCATGCGCTGATGGCGGCGGCTATGATCGGCACCATGATCGTCCACATCTACGCCGCCATCTGGAATGCGGGTTCGGTTCGCGCCATGACCCGTGGTCCGGTCACCGGCGGCTGGCTGTGGAAGCATCACCGTAAGTACCTGCGTCAAGAGGTTGCTGGCCGTCAATGAGCGGACCTTCATTTGAAC
>JAEZFE010000392.1 GCA_023437865.1 Pseudomonadota bacterium
CCAGGCCAAGCTGTTGCGCGTGCTGCAGGAGGGCGAATTCGAGCGCGTCGGCGGTGCCAAGACCATCAAGGTGGATGTCCGCCTGGTCGCTGCGACCAACCGCAATCTCGAAGAGGCGGTCGCCAAGGGGGATTTCCGCGCCGACCTATATTACCGCCTGAACGTGGTGCCCATCTTCCTGCCGGCCCTGCGCGAGCGTGCCGGCGATATCCCGCTGCTTTCCATGTACTTCCTCAAGCGCTTCAACGAAGAGAATGGCCGCCAGCTCACCTTCTCGGAAGCCGCGCTTCAGGGCCTTCAGCGCTGCTATTTCCCCGGCAATGTGCGCGAGCTGGAAAATTGCGTCACCCGCTCGGCAACCATGTGCAAGAGCGCGGTGATCACCGAGATGGATTTGTCATGCAAGCGCGACACCTGCTTGTCCTCGGTGCTGTGGAAGAAGGATGGCCCCGCCCCGGTGCCCCACCGCTCCGAGCCGGTGCAGATCACCATGCCGACACCAGCCCCCCCGATAGCCGCCGCTCCGCCGCCGCCTGCCGCCGCCTCGGCGCCAAGTGTCGTGGAGCCTGCCGCCGAGGGGGATTTCGACGATCTCTCCGAACGCGACCGCCTGATCCAGGCCATGGAGAAGTGTGGCTGGGTCCAGGCCAAGGCAGCGCGCCTGCTCAATCTGACCCCGCGCCAGATCGGTTACGCGCTCAAGAAATACGGCATCGAGCTACAGCATTTATAGACGCATAGCCGTCCAGCGCATCACCGCCCTTGCCAATCGCATGGGCGGGCGCCTATTAGGGTATGTGGGGTTCGCACCGGAAGACTGAGATGCCGTTCATTCAATGGGATAATTCGTTCAGCGTCGGCCAACCCATACTCGACGCCGATCATAAGAAGCTCATCGAGATCCTCAACCAGATCTATGATGCCTGGCAGGACAACTCCTGCACGGTGGAACTGGGGCGGTTGTTCGACGAGCTGATGGATTACACCGACGGCCATTTCACGCGGGAGGAAGCCAAGCTTTCCGCACGCGATTACCCGGATCTTGCTAAGCATCACGCGGCGCACGAGCGGCTGCGCGAGTTGGTGATGGCTTTCCGCAGCCGCCACCTGGCCGGCCAGCAGGCCGACAAGCTGACCGAGGAAATGGCCAAATTCCTGAAGTCGTGGCTGATTGACCACATTTTGGAAGAGGACCAGAAGTACCGCCAGATATTCACCGGCCGGTGAGGGCCTCGGCCAGTTCGGCGGCCAGCCAGTTGCATTGAAGGCGCCGGCCGCAGCGGATCAGCCGGTTGCACGACAAAGCCTTGTCGATGGCCTGCCTCAACTCGCCATTTTGGCGGTGGGCGCTTCGCTCCGCCAGCGTCAGCAGCGAAGACAGGCAATGGGTGTTATGCTTTCCGTCCATGTCATCACCATTGGGCGGCTTGACTGACATTATCGTATGGCCTGCTGCACGGCGGCGATATTGACCCATGGTATGATTCGCCAAAAATTAACCACTCCTTAAGGACGAGGGGACCGCCCGCCTGCGTGCGCCCCTACCTCCTAGGCCTCTTTGCCGATAACCTGCCGCCGGGGGCACACTCCGAACCGCCTTCCCCTGGATATGGCGGCTCGAATGAACGGCATACCTCCGCTCTGTATCGGCCTGCCGGTCTATAACGGCGAGCAGTTTCTACCGGCGGCGATGGAAAGCCTGAAAGCTCAGAGCTTCAAGCATTTTGAGGTGGTGATCTCGGACAACGCCTCGACCGATGCCACCGGCAATATCGCCCAAGAGTTCGCACGCATGGACACCCGCTTCCGCTATAGCCGGTGCGAGCGCAATATTGGTGCCGGGCCTAATTTCAATCGTGTCTTCTCGTTCTGCAGGTCGCCCTTTTTTAAGTGGATGGCGCACGACGACATGCTGGCGCCGCTGGCGCTGGAGAAGATGATGCGGGCTCTGGACCGCGAGCCCAATACCGTTCTAGCCCATTCGGTACTGCGGCTGATCGACGAGAACGAGCGCAAGCTGGCGGTTTCCATCGATGGCCGGGTGTTGGACGCCCATGGCCGCCCGTTCCATCGCCTGGAACCCGCCCATTTGGCCGAGCACGGCGGCCCTGCCGACCGCTTCGGCGAGGCGCTGCGGCACATGAACTGGTGCACTGCCGTGTTCGGCGTAATCCGCGCCGATGCACTGGCGCGGACCCACCTGCACGGCAGCTATTACGAGGCAGATCGGGTTCTGCTGGCGGAGTTGGCATTGTTGGGGCGGTTCGTTCAGCTTGACGACCCGCTGATGATCAAGCGCTGCCATGGTGGTGTCAGCGTGCTAAAAAGCTTTGAGGAACAGGCCCGCATGATCGATCCGGCGGTGGCACCCCTGCCAAAGGGCGTCCGGCTGCGCATGGGGTACCTCCGGGCCCTTTCAGTGGGGCGGATCAGCTTGGCTGAACGACTGGCCTGCGCGCTTGTGGTCGCCCGTGTAGCACTCAGGAACCCCCTGAGTCTGCGCCTGCTGTCTTGGCTTCGGGGGCAGCCTCTGCCACCTCGCCCGTCACGCTCCGACGCTTCGTGAGGCACAGACGGTAGGGGTCGCCGGGCACGCCGATGGGGGAGGTAAAAGTCTGGCACTCGCCATCCACCGCACGGTCCCATTCGGCCAGCTTGCTATCCACCTGCGGCGCGTCACTGGCGATATGCAGCGCATAGATGGGACCACCCGCACTCTTCACCGCCCGCCGAAACAGGTCGCGGAAGGGCGTGGGCCCTGACGGCAGCGTGAACGTGCTGTCCACCCGCACAAACCGTACATTATCGGGAAACAGCGGCACCAGAAACGACAGGGGCTCGTGCCCGGTCACCAAGACCAGTGCATTGGGGGCGATGGCCGGAACCTCAGCCTCGATGGCACGTTCGCGCCACTCCACCCGCAGCCAGGTGCCGGGCTGCGTGGTTGCCAGCAACGCCACCGCCACCGCGCCCGCCAGCACCCTTCCCCATCTCAAGCGGCCCAACAGCCCGATGACCAGGATCGGCGCCACCATCTCAAGCGCGATTATGTATCGATAGATGGAAAACAGGCCCACCCACAGCGCGTAGGTTATCACCGAGGCCGCCAGCAGCCAGCGCTCCGGACCCGGCTCCAGCAATGGCTCCCTGGCCCGTCGCAAGGCCAGCGGCAGCAACGCCAGCACGGCGAAGATGCGGAAGTCGACATTCCATGCTTCGCCGGCCACGCGGGGGGTGAAGGGAAAGCGGAAGCCCAGGGTTACAGCCTCCCACAGGCTGCCGGGCAGATAGGCCGGATCACGGTACGACTGCGCCAGCGCCCAGGGCGAGGCGAAGATGTGGTTGAAATAGGGGAACAGCGGGTTGCCGGTGGTCTGCCACAGATGCAGCGCCCAGTATCCGCCGGTCACCATGAACCCCGCCGCCGCACCCATGCCGAAGGCGAAAGCCAGCCAGCGCCGCCCCGGCAACAGAAGGAAGGCGGCGGCGAGTCCGGCGCAGAACACCACCGCCGGCTGCTTGAGCCCGAACGCCAGCCCCACTGGCAAGCCGGTCAATAAAGCGATCCGCACCGCCCGTGGCGGCGCCGCTTCCGCCAAATCCCGCCAGCGCGCTACCACCAGCAGTACCGAGGCCAGCACGCCGACCGACAGCAGATTGTCGTAGAACACCGTGCCCAGCTCGCTCAGCCCCCCTGCCCCGCACGCCCCAACCATCGCCAGAGCAGCGGCAGCCCAATCCTTGGCCGGACGCAGCAGACGCCGCGCGATGGCGAACAGCAGCGCCACGTTGAAGCCGTGCAGCGCCCCCAGGGTGAACCCAATGGCCTTGGCTGGTAGACGCTCCACGGCCCAGGCATAGGGAACGTCGATCAGTGGATTGAAGAAACTGGGCGGCTGCGCCATCAGCACATCGCGGTCAATCTGCCCGTTCAACAGCCGCCAACCATTGTAATAATGGTAATTGCGCAGATCCCAACTGGCATCCATGCCCAGCGCCAACGCCCAGCAACCGAACACCAGGCTGGCCACAAGGGTGAGCAGACACAACGCGCGGCTGGGCATGGAAGTCCTCGGGAGGGCAGAGGTACCGGAAGGAGAACAGCCCCCGAAGAGGGGCGGGCCACGTTGATCGCCGGGACCGCCATCCCCACCTCCGGCAAGGACGCCACATTCCGGCTGACGCCAATGAACGTCGACGGCGAGTACCGTATTCCCGCCCCGCGCGAACGGATTTGGGAAGCGCTGCACGATCCCGAGACGTTGCGGGCCTGCATACCCGGCTGCGAAGACATCCACAAGCTGGCCGAGGGTGAGTATGCGGGCAGGCTGATGGCCCAGGTGGGCGCAGTGACCACGGTTTTCGCCGGCACGCTGCGGCTGGCCGACGAGGACTTTCCCCGCGGCTGGACCCTCTCGGCCCATATGGAAAGCTCCTCGGCGGGATGGGCCGACGGCTGGGCCAGCGTGGCGCTGACGGCTGAGGCCCAAGGCACCGTGCTGGTCTACCGGGCGCGCTTCGGCACCGGAGGCCGCCTCGCCTCGGTGGGTAACCGGCTGCTACACGGTGTGGCGATCCGTATGGCCAACGACTTCTTCGCACGGTTGATAGAGCGCATGAAGCCCCACCCGATTGCCACCGAACCCCAGGAAATGGCGGAGCCCGCCCCCAAGGCGCCCCGCCGCATCGTCAATCCGCTGGCTCCGACGTCCGCACCGATGACAGAGGCTCCCGCGGCCATCGCGCACGCCTCCTCACCTCCGGCGGAGAATGCCGGGCTGCCCGGGGTGGACAGCCACTCGCCCCTGGTGACGCGCATCATCATCACCGCCGGCTACATCTTCTACGTCGGGCTGCTCACCGTGATGCTCTGGCCCCGGAAATGAACCACAGCAAGGCGGCGGCCATGGCGGCGCAGGGCAGGCCAAATGCCACCTGATAGGCCTCCGGCGGCCACCCTGCGGGGCCCTTGGGCCACAGGCCGATGATGGCGCCCAGGCCCCATTGCAGCAGAAAAGCCGCTGCAAACATGGTCAGATTAATGCTGGTGGAGGCCCGCCCGGCAAGATGGGCCGAAAACAGCTGGGTCACTACCGCATAGGCCAGCGACGACGACGCCCCAAAGAAGCCGAAGGCGGCGCACAGGACCATAGGCGCCCCCACCCAGCCCAGCGCCAGCAGCGCGGACACCAGCACGAACACGGCCATGCCCGTGCCCGCCACGACCGCCACGGGGATGTGATAACGCGCCAGCCGATCGGCGATGACGCCTCCCAGCAGGAAGCCCGCCGCCATGGCGCCGGCCATGATTGTCAATCCCGCGGCGACACCGTCGGGATCAAGCCCGGCCACGTCGCGCAGCCACGGCCCCGCCCACAGGCCCTGGATGGCCAAAAACGAACCCATGGCCAACGCCCCCAACGGCATCACGTGCAGGAAGGCGCGATTTCGGAAAATGCCCGCGACCTCGGCCAGTTGCACGGCCAGATTTTCTGCATGAACGCCGCCGCGCTGGCGGTCAGGCACCACGGCAAACAGCGCCACCGCCACTGCCACGGTGATCACCGCCAGGCCGGCATAGATGCCGCGCCAATCGGTGAAGGCGAGCGCGGCCTGCACTGGGGCGGTAGCAGCCACCGCCCCCAATCCGCCCGCCGAGAGGATCACGCCGTTCATCAGCGGCAGACGGTGGGCAGGAAACCATTGCACATTGGCCTTCAGCGCCGCCATCAGGCAGGCCGACACACCCAGGCCCACCAGCGCACGGCCCCCGATCAGCGTGCCCGCCGCCTCGGCCAGGGAAAACGCTCCTGCCCCCATGGCGGCGAACAGCAGGAGACCGGCTTCCACCCGGCGCGGGCCAAAGCGATCGAGCAGGATGCCGAGCGGCAATTGGAAGGCGGCGAAGGTCAGGAAGTAGATGCCGGTCATCAGCCCCAGATCACCGGCGTCCAGATGGACCACCTTAGCGATATGCGGCGCCAGCACCGCATTCACCGTGCGGTAGAGGAACGACATGAAGTAGCCAGCCGCAAACGGCAGCACAACGCGGACGGCCAGCGCCCCGGCCGGCAATGCCGACCGCTCCGACAGGTTCATGCTTCCCCCCTTGGCTTCTTCTTCTGTTTGGCAGAACGATAGCACCATCCTTTCGCCGGTGGGAGTTGCGCTCAGCACAGTTAATGATAGGCCGCTCGCGCACCTACGGTTCGTCCCCCGCCCCGCCATGCGGCGCAACCCGTTATTCGCCGCCATTCAGAGTGGCCGCTCCCGGCCACACCGTGCAGATGCTGGCCCGTGTGGGCCGTCTCCTACAGGGCGTCACTCCGGCAGCCCCTGCCCCACGGCGAGGACTGGCCGCCCACTTGCGATAGGCTGCGGATCAGCTTGTTCGAGATCTTCACCGAGATCGCCATCATCGACCAACTGGTCCAAAATCAGGTCGAGCGGCTGCTGGCCCGGACCTAAGCCTGCCGCAATTTGCCGTGCTCAATCACCTGCTGCGCTGCGGCGACGGGATTTCGCTGGCGCGGATCGCCCAGGCCATGCAGGTGACCAAGGGCGCCATGACCAACACCATCGGTCGGCTCGCCGAGAAAGGCTTGGTAGAGGCCGCGGCAGAACCGACCGACGCGGTAAGCGCGTGCTGATGACGCCATCGGGCATGCCGCCCACCAACGCGCCGTAGTATTGCTGAGTGGGCGCCTGGGGCCGCTGAGCGTGCCCGCCGCCGACTTGCGGCAGGCACGCGATACGCTTCAGATCATCCGGCGGTGGCTGGACGCCAACCGCTGACGGATTACACCCGCACCAGATGCACGGTGGTCACCGGCTTGTGCCCCAGCATCTCCTTGAGAGTGCGGCGCACGGCCCGGCGCACCGCTTCCTGGGCCACGCCGTTATCGAGACGGGCGGCGAGCGGCAACTC
>JAEZFE010000421.1 GCA_023437865.1 Pseudomonadota bacterium
GGCCCAGGCCCAGACCAAGCACTGAACTGGAAAAGGGAGCGCCGGTGGCGCTCCCTGGCCTTAACAGGCTCTCACCCACGCCCGCAGCCATTACGCTACACTCCAACCTTGAGCCGTGCATCCGCGCGGGTGATGGGGCGGATCGGCGTCGAACACCTCGGCGATGGTACCGATACAATAATCGGCCAGATGCGGTTCCATGGCCGCCAGCATGTGGCGGGCACCGCTTTTGTCTTCGGGAAACACCCTCAGCCACGTATCGATGAACGGCCCCAGCAGGAACGGCCACACCGTCCCCTGGTGATAGGCGCCGTCGCGGGCCAATTGGTCGCCGGCGAAGCGGGGGCGGTAATGCGGATCGTCGGGCGGCAGCGAGCGGATGCCGAACGGCGTCAGCAGCTTAGCGCGCACCATTTCGGCCACCGAACGCCAGCGGCTCTGCTCCAGCACCGGGTGGGTCAGAGAGATGGCAACCAGCTGGTTGGGGCGCAACAGGGGGGATTCCGCCGGATCACCGTCGATGACGTCGTAGCAATAGCCGCCCTCCGCGTACCAGAAGCGCTTGTTGAACGAGTCCTTTGCGCGCGCGGCATCGGCGGCGGCGCGTTCGGCTCCGGCCACGTCGCCGGCCTCCCGCAGCCAGCCCGCCATCAGGCACAGAGCGTTGTGCCACAGGGCATTGATCTCCACCGGTTTGCCCCGGCGCGGCGTCACCACCCAATCGCCGACGATGGCGTCCATCCAGGTCAGCTGATAGCCCTCGGCGGCGGCGCGCAGCAGGCCGTCCTCCGGGTCCACGCCGATGCCGAACAGGGTGCCGCCGCGATGGCGGTCGATTACCTCGGTGAGTTTCGGCAGGATCAGCGCCAGCGTCTCGGTATCGCCGGTGGCGGTGACGTAGCGCTCGACCGCGTGGAAGAACCACAGGGTGGCGTCGGCGGTGTGATAGACCGGCGGCCACGGCCCGTCGGGGATATTGTCGGGGATCAGGCCGTCCTTCAGGTAGCGGGCGAAGGTGCGCAGGATGTCGCGCGCCTCGGCATGCCGCCCGGTCACCAGGGTCAGGCCCTCCAGCCCGATCATGGTGTCGCGGCCCCAATCGTTGAACCACGGATAGCCGGCGACGATGCTGCACAATCCATCACCCTCGGCGTGGACGCGGGCGAGCAATTCGGGCCGGTTGCGCGGGGTGAACACGAAGGCGTCGGAGGCCAGCGCCAGCACCGCCGCGCTGCCTTGGCGCAATGCCGGATGGGCGCCCGCCAGCAGCCGGCGGCGGCGTTCATGCTCGGCGGCCAGGGCCTCGGGGGCCGACAAGGCCAGCGCGGTGGCCCAGGATTCGGTGGTGGCGGTCAGCGCTGCCTGCGTCTCCAGCCGCAGCGTCATGGTGCCGGGGCTCCACAGCGGGCCGTGGTCCAGATAACCGCGCCCGCTTTCGATGGGGTAGGTGAGTTCGCGGCGCTGCTCGTCGGCCACCAGGGGCACACCGGCGAACAGGCGCAAGGCCGGCCACGGCGCCATGACGATCTCGACGCGGTCCTCCTCCACGCTGACGGTCGCGGCAAGCAGGTCCTGGTCCAGGCCCCAATCGGCATGGCGCACGTGCAGCCATGGGCGCAGCTCCAGCACGGCCGGCTCGCCAGCGATCAGGGTGTAGAGGATGTGCACCGTATTCTGCCGCCACGGCATGACCACCCGGCGCTCGATCACGCGGCCCGCCATCTCATAGCGCCACACCGGTAGGCCCTGCTCCAGGCGGAACTCGGTGGGCTCCAGCGCGGTGCCGGCGACGCTTTCGGTGATGGTGTCCAGCATCACCGTGCGCCCGCGCGGTGCATCGAGCGCGCTCACCAGCAGGCCGTCATGGCGGCGGCTCGGCGGTCCGGCCAAGGTGCCCGAGGCATAGCCGCCCAGGCCGTTGGTGACCATCCATTCCTTTTCCGCGAAATCGGTGCTGGGAACGCGGATCGTGGGAACGGTCATGGGCTGGGCTCCGTCTGGGAACCCCTCATGGTCGCGCGGTTACGGACCGGTGTCCAGCGCGGAAGCAGTTATTGTTGTCAATCTGTTTATATAAAAGACAAGCTTGTGATGAAATGTGACGGAGCGGGGGCTTGTTTCAGTCTAGTTGTGAGAAGTCGCCTGAATTGGCTTTGGTAACTCTTATCTTTGCTTGAAATTTAAAACCATTTTGCTCAAATAGAGAAAGGCGATGAGGTGGCCGGGAGGGTTCACATGGCTGAAATTATCGATCTGCGAGAGTTTCGCCGGTTTTCCGGCGAAGGATTGGTCGCCTATATTGGTGGCGAATTCGTCGACATCGTGAACATCTCGGCTGCAGGCATCCGCATGATGCGGCCCCGGCGCGAGCTGCCTCTGCGCAACGTTGAACTCACCATCGCCCAAGTTTCCCCCAGGGCACGCCAAGTAGTGGCTATTCGCGGTCACATCGTGGGGGTGACGCCCGACCATGTGCGGGTCGCCTTTGCCTCGGTAAATAAGGCGCTGGCCAAGCTGATCCTTGATCATCAGCCCAAGGCCGATGACCGGTGGGGAGTTCCCCTTCTGCGGATGCCGGACGATCAGCAGGCCCTACGGGTCACCGCGCACTGACTGGCGGTCGGGCTTAGGACCAATGGCCGGGCCTGACCTGACGCTTGGCCGGATGGGCGGCGGCGCCAGGATTGGCTACCAATGGGGCATGGATACTGCCCTTGTCGCCACGACCCTGTTTACCCTTTTCGGATTGGTCGCAATCGGCCTGATCGCTGAGAAGAAATGTGCCGAGGCCGCCCGCGCAGAGCGCGAACCATCGGTTGAAGAATGTCTCTAAAATGATCCATATCAAGGCGGCCCCGAGGGGGCGCTGGTAGCCTACTCCGACCTCAAGCACATACTTGGAGCGAGGGGTAGCATGGTATTGGACAACGAGGCGTTGATCGCGCTGGGTTTCCTCATCAGCATCCTGCTCGTCACCGGCGGGCTGACTTGGTTCGTCGCCAGTCGTTTGAAACGCTGACGGCCATCCTGATAGGCGCCGGACCAACGATGCGCCCAAGCGCGGCCTGAACGCCCCGCGCCCCCTTCGCCCCCCGGCCTACTGGACCCGCCC
>JAEZFE010000455.1 GCA_023437865.1 Pseudomonadota bacterium
CGCACTGGAAGACGCCAGGTCCGACTGGCGGTCGTCTGCGTCCACGATGTAGTTGTTGCGGCTTTCATCATCCAGGAAGATGGTATAGAGCGAGCGCAAAGAGATCGAATTGGCGCTGTTGGGCATCCAGTCCAGGCGGCCGGAGACCGACTGGTTGCGGCGCATCAGGCGATAGAGCTTGTTCTCGAATTCGCGCGCCCAGAAGCGGGTCTCGTTGCCGGGGCGCTGGTCCTGGGCGACACGTTCCCAGTCAATCTCGAAATTGTCGGTCACCATGTTGCGCTGGTAATAGGTGGCCGACACCAGCGCGCCGATGGTGCCGATGCCGGTCATCCAGCGGTCGGACAGCACGCCCGAGAATTCGGCCTCGCCGCGCGCGCCCAGTTCGGCATAGCCGCCGCCGGCCTTGCCCGCGAAATGGAAGCCGGAATAGTCCAGCGCCGAACGGGTGATGATGTTGACGTTGCCCGAGACGGTTTCGCCCGGCATGTCCGGCGTCACCGCCTTGGAGACGATGATCTTGGAGGCGATGGCCGACGGGATGGTGTCGAAGCGGGCATCGCGTCCTTCGGGGCTGACCACGTTGATGCCGTCGAAGGACAGGGTGGTCCAGTAATTGGGCGCGCCGCGCAGGCTGATATAGCGGGCCTGGCCCTGGTCGCGCTCCACGGCGACGCCCGGCAGGCGGCCGGTGGCCTGGGCGATATTCTGGTCGGGCAGGCGGCCCACCGCGTCGGATGCGGCAACGGCGACCAGCGCGGTGGAGTTCCTCTGGGTCTCCAGCGCCGCGGCTTCGGATTCGGCGATCGGCCGGGTGCTGACCTGGATGGTCTCGATGGTCTGGGCCATGGCCGCCAGCGGCAGCATCATGGCGGCGCCGCCCAGCATCAGGCCGCGCAAGGCGCGGATACGGGAATAAGTTTTCATTGGAAATGCCCCACTCGGTTATTGCTGGGGCAGGCGATTAGGGGGCGTCCGTGACGCTGGTGCTGATCTTTTGTGTCAGGCCTGTTTCAGCCCTGTGCCATCTGCGCGCACCTGCGGGGACGGCGTCTGCCATCCGTCCCATGGGTCGGGGTCTTGACCGGGGCCGAAATCTTCCGCATTTGCCGGGGCATGCTCGACAAGACCTTCAGCCCCAAAGACGTGGAAGGGCGCATCTACGCCCAGTGGGAAGACAGCGGCGCCTTCCGGCCCGGCCGCCGGCCGGACGCGGAGCCTTTCTGCATCGTGATCCCCCCGCCGAACGTCACCGGGCGGCTGCATATCGGCCATGCCCTGAACAACACCCTGCAGGATGTGTTGGCCCGCTTCGAGCGCATGCGGGGCAAGGATGTGCTGTGGCAGCCCGGCACCGACCATGCCGGCATCGCCACCCAGCTTGTCGTCGAGCGCCAGTTGGCCGAACGCCAGGTGACCCGTATCGGCCTGGGCCGCGAGAAGTTCCTGGAGGAAGTCTGGAAGTGGAAGGCCGAGAGCGGCGGCGCCATCCTGGAACAGCTGCGCCGCCTGGGCGCTTCCGCCGACTGGAGCCGCGAACGTTTCACCATGGACGAGGGGCTTTCCCGCGCGGTGACGAAGGTTTTCGTCCAGCTCTACAAGGATGACTTGATCTATCGCGACAAGCGGCTGGGCAACTGGGATCCGCGCCTGCAGACCGCCGTCTCCGACCTCGAAGTCGAAAGCATCGAGGTCAAGGGCAACCTCTGGCACATCAAATACCCCATCGAGGACAGCGACCAGTTCATCGTGGTGGCGACGACGCGCCCCGAAACGCTGCTGGGCGATACCGCCGTGGCGGTGCATCCCGACGACGAACGCTACAAGGCGCTGGTCGGCAGGCATGCGGTGCTGCCCCTGACCGGGCGGCTGATCCCGATCGTGGCCGATGAATATTCCGATCCCGAAAAAGGCTCCGGCGCGGTCAAGATCACCCCCGGCCACGACTTCAACGACTTCGAGGTCGGCAAGCGCCACAAGCTGCCGCTGATCAACATCCTCAACAAGGATGGCACGCTGAACGACAGCGTGCCTGCGCCCTATCGCGGCCTCTCCACCGCAGAGGCGCGCAAGAAGATCGTCGCCGACCTGGAAGCGATGGAGCTGCTCGAGAAGATCGAGCCCATCACCCACGCCGTGCCGCATGACGAAAAGACCAAGACGGTGGTGCTGGAACCGTTCCTGACGGAGCAATGGTACCTAAACGTCCAGCCGCTGGCCGACAAGGCCATCGCTGCGGTCGAGCAGGGCAAGACGAAATTCGTCCCCGAAAAATGGGCCGACACCTATTTCGCCTGGCTGCGCAACATCCGCCCCTGGTGCATCAGCCGCCAGCTCTGGTGGGGCCACCAGATCCCGGTCTGGTACGGGCCGGATGGTGAAATCTATTGTGCCGAAACCGAAGACGAAGCCAGGGCGCAGGCGGGCGGCAAGCCGCTGACGCGCGATCCCGACGTCCTCGATACCTGGTTCTCGTCGGGCCTATGGCCTTTCTCGACCATGGGCTGGCCCGATGAAACGCCGGAACTGAAGAAGTTCTATCCCACCAGCGTGCTGGTGACGGGATTCGATATCATCTTCTTCTGGGTCGCCCGCATGATGATGTTCGGCATGCATGTCATGGGCCAGATTCCGTTCCACAATGTCGTGATCCACAACCGCGTCCTGGACGAGCAGGGCGCCAAGATGTCCAAGACCAAGGGCAATGTCGTGGATCCACTGGTGCTGGTGGACGAGTTCGGCGCCGACGCGCTGCGCTTCACGCTGGCGCTTGCCGCGGGGCAGAGCCGCGACATGCGCATCGGGCCCGCCCGCGTCGAGACCAGCCGCAATTTCGCGACCAAACTGTGGAACGCTGCGCGCTTCTGCGAGATGAACCATTGCGTCGCCGTGCCGGGCTTCGATCCGGCGGCCGTGACCCAGACCGTCAACAAATGGATAGTCGCCGAAACCGCCAAGGCGGCGTCCGAAATCACCACGGCGCTGTCGGCCTTCCGCTTCAATGACGGGGCAGGGGCGGCCTATCACTTCGTCTATGACGTGTTCTGCGACTGGTACCTGGAGTTCGCCAAGCCGCTGTTCAATGGCACGGACGAGGCCGCCAAGGCCGAGACCCGCGCCACCGCCGCCTGGGTGCGCGACCAGCTCTTGAAGCTGCTGCACCCCTTCATGCCCTTCATCACCGAGGAGCTGTGGGCCCGCACGGCCGCAAGTCCGCGCGAGACGCTACTGATCGAAGCGCCGTGGCCGGATTTCGCCAGGCTGCCCACCAGCGAGGCCGCCGCCGCCGAAATGCAGTGGGTCATCGACCTCATCAAGGGTGTGCGCTCGGTGCGTTCGGAAATGAACGTGCCCGCCGCCGCAAAAATCCCCATGGTGCTGACCGGTGCGGATTCCATCGCCAGGGATCGCCTGGCCCGCAACACCGGCGTGATCGAAACGCTGGCGCGCCTGTCATCGTCCGCGCCCGCCGATGCGATCCCCGGCGGCTCCGCCCAGTTCGTGCTGGGCGAGGCGGGGGTGGCGCTGCCCTTGGGCGATGTCATCGACTTCGCAAAGGAACGCGCCCGCCTGGAGAAAGACCTCAAGAAGGCCGAGGACGAAATCGCCCGCTTCGACGCCAAGCTGGGCAACGAGCAGTTCGTCGCCAAGGCCCCGCCCGAGGTGCTGGAAGAACAGCACGCCAAGCGTGCCGAGGCACACGCCCTGGCCACCCGCCTGCGCGAAGCGGTTGCCCGCCTGGCCTGATCGGGCGCAGGCCTCATGCTTCGGCAAGCTCAGCATGAGGTAATTGCAGAAATCCTCACCCTGAGCCTGTCGAATGGTGAGGCAGCCCTTGAACCGCGCCAGTCCCCACCCTAACTGTTAGACCGTCATCTAAACGAGGCGGCCATGCCAACCCTGTTCGATCCCCTGCAAGCCGGGGCCCTCACGCTCCCCAACCGCATCCTGATGGCGCCGCTCACCCGCAGCCGCGCCACCTCCGATACCCGCGTCCCCACCGACCTCGCCGT
>JAEZFE010000186.1 GCA_023437865.1 Pseudomonadota bacterium
CTCGTCAGAGAGCCGGTCCAATATAGAGAACAAAACGGGACGCAACTAACCTGCGGCAAAGCCACCAGATATGCACCTCTCATCGATTCGCATAAGGAACTTTCGCAGGCTCAAGAACGTCCGGGTGAACCTTGACGACCTGATCTCCATCTTCGTCGGCGCCAACAACAGCGGTAAAACGTCCGCTACACAGGCAATCCACATGTTTGTCGCTGGGGCGAAGGAGAAGTTCTCTATCCACGATTTTAGCGCGGATTGCTGGCAGGCGTTCGACCACGTCGGCGGTCAATTCCCGATCCCTGAACAAATTCCCGAACTCCCTGCGATCAGCCTCGACATCTGGTTCACGGTCACAGACGCCGATCTCCACCGCGTGATCGACCTTCTGCCGAGTCTGACGTGGGAGGGAACCCTGCTGGGGGTCCGGATCGAGTTCGGCCCGAAATCCGCTGCCGACCTCCTGAGCCGCTACCACGAGGGTATCTATCAGAAGGTAGACGGGAGCGCGGAGACAATGAGCGATACTGCTAATGCCATCATGGACGCGGCGGAGCGGCGCATTCGAGATGCGGGCTACAGCGGCTGCAGCTTTCGCGAGATTGCTGCCGATGTGGGCGTGAGCGTTTTTCCGAGGCCTGTAGACTGGCGGGGGGGTCAATCCAGCGGCACCTCGACTTCAGGACGTGGATGATGCCGCTGATCACCCGGTGGTCATCGACTCTCGGCTTGCCCCGCGTGTCGGTCGGAAGATACGGCTCAAGCCGGGCGAACTGCTCCACGCGCAACCAGAAAAAGCTTTGATCCATTCAGCGGCTCCCTTCGGGAACCTTGAATCCTGAACACCCGCCGATGGGAGTCACTTTATGGGTCCTGACCCTAAGCCCCCATTGTCCGTGCAAGCGCTATAAAACCAGAAACGTAGTCGGCCGCCTCCTCGCCCCGGCGGGTACCGAGGTGGATGCTTTTGTTGATGCCTCCAGCCCCGAGGCGCATCGCGCGGATGGGGAGAGTGGCCCCGTCACGCACCAGCCAATCCGGCAACACTGTCACACCGCGACCGGCTGCGACGAGTTGCAGCATGAGATCGGTTGTCTCGGCCGTTTTGTGGCGTCGCGGCCGACAGTGCGCCGGAACGAGAAACCGCGTGTAGACGTCGAGCCGTTCTAGGCTCACCGGGAATGTGATCAGTTCCTCGGTGATAAGGTCCTGTGGCTCCGCCGCAGCGCGAGCAGCCAACGGATGAGCTTCATGCACCACTAGGACGAGCTCATAATTAAAGACCGACGTGAAACAAAGCTCGGGCGCCTCGACCGGGTCGGGGGTGACCAGAACGTCGATTTCGTGGTCCCTTAGGGCGGCAATGCCGTCGAAGCGAAAGGCGGTCCGGACATCAAGGTCCACATCAGGCCATTGTCCCAGGTAGGCAGCGCTCATCCGCATCAGCCATTTCTGGCAGGGGTGGCACTCCATCCCGACCCGCAGGGCCCCTCGACGGCCTGAGGCGAAGTCCATTAGCGCGCGCTCGGCATGCTCGAGCTGGGGCAAGATACGGTGTGCGAGGTCGAGCAGATGTTCTCCAGCTTGAGTAAAGCGAAGGCTGCGCCCCTTCTTCATCCAGATCTCGATGCCATGGCGCTCCTCGAATTTGCGAACCATGTGGCTCAGCGCCGACTGGCTAACATTCAACTGCACGGCGGCGGCGGTGACGCTGCCCAAACGGTCGATCTCACGTAAGACCGACAGCAGCTGGCGGTCGAGCATCTATGACCCCCATTCATCCATTCATGAGAACAAACCATTTTCCTTCATGATGCGCAGGCGCTAATCAGAGAGCAACTGTTCATAGCGGCTCGTTGAGACGCAGCCGTCACCCCTGCCACCGGCCGAGGAAACCATGTCTCACCCTGAGACCAGCACCCATGAGGTGAGCAATATCCTGCGCCTTGCCGTCGCGCAGGCGCTCGCGGGCGCGAATGCAGTCGTCGTGTACGCAACCGGCGCCATCGTCGGAAACACCCTCGCGCCAAGCCCCGCGTTGGCAACGCTGCCCATCTCTATCTTCGTGGTGGGGATGGCGTTGTGCACTTTGCCGGTCGGCGCTATCGCCCGGCGCCATGGCCGCCGCGCTGCGTTCCTGACCGGCACCGGGTGTGGAGTGCTTGTGGGCCTGATGTCCGCCCTGGCGGTCATACTGGGGTCGTTCTGGGCGTTCTGCGCGGCCATGCTATTCGGTGGCGCCTACGCCGCCGTGGTCCTCTCGTTCCGCTTCGCCGCAGCTGATTGCGCTGCCCCGGATCGGCGCGCACGGGCGATGTCAGCCGTCATGGCGGGCGGAGTGTTCGCCGGGGTCATCGGTCCGCAACTTGTCACCCACACGATGAATCTGTGGTCACCCCATTTGTTTGCAGCCACTTACCTCGCGCAAGCCGCGGTGGCCGCGCTGTCTGCCGTCGTCCTGCTCGGGGTCCGGCTTCCCCTACCGACGGCTGAGGCGGTCATCAGCAGCCGTCCCATTGGCGTGATCATGCGCCAGCCCCGCTTCGTTACCGCCGTGACGTGCGGGATTGTGTCCTACCTTCTGATGAACTTCATCATGACCGCCGCCCCATTGGCCATGCGCCTGTGCGGCCTGTCGCAGGAGACATCAAACCTTGGCTTGCAGTGGCACGTCCTCGCGATGTACGCCCCCAGTTTCTTCACCGGAAGACTGATCGCGCGCTTCGGCGCCAATCGCATGGTGCTTGCCGGGTTGGCATTGATCGCCGCCTGTGCCGCTGTCGGGCTGGTCGGGGTCGACGTGGGACATTTCTGGCTAAGCCTGATCCTGCTCGGCATTGGCTGGAACTTCGGCTTCCTCGGCGCCTCGGCCCTCGTGCTTGAATGTCACTACCCCGAGGAACGCACGCGGGTGCAGTCCCTCAACGATTTCATCGTCTTCGGAACGATGGCTATAGGGTCGTTCGCCTCGGGGGGCGTACTGGCCACCTATGGATGGGGCACGGTCCTCTTGGTCTCGTTTGTCCCGCTGACGGTCGCAATTGTAGCCCTAACTACCACCGCTTCTTCGTCCATCGGCATGCGAACCCAACCATGCCACAAGATCGACGGATGAAATGTCACGCATCGACACGTTAGCTGTCTAAGTGCAACGCAAATGACCCATAAGCTGGCAATTTGCCAACCTGTGCCATGCAACGGCACCCATTTCGGCAATTCCCACTGCTCTGGCCTGACCGTGCCTTAACAAGCTCCTTGTTTATCAAAGACCTGCCAGGTTATGCGTCTCCTAACAATTGTTCTTCTTCGGAGGAGGACGAACGGCGACGAAAAAAATGCGTCGTCGTCGTCGCCCTCGTGAGTGAATAGCGAAGCATAGTTCGCTGAATCCGAAGCATCAGCCCGCCGCACCTCCCCGTGCGGCGGGCTGCGCCGCGTCTGGGGCAAGATCTTTCTTGACTTAGGGAACAGCCCCCTAGGCGATGGAAATCACGCAGCGGCTCGACCGTACTGAGGGCCCGCGCCGCCGGTACGATGAACGGGGATTAGAATGCCGCCAGGGCCGCCGGGCGGATCAGAACGCCCACAGGGCTTTGACCAGACCGGTGTGGCTCTGGTACTGGGCGCGCATCTCGCCTTCGTATTCGGCGCGGAACGACACGGCGGCGTCGCTGGCCAGCTCGGCCCCCAGGCCAATGCGCACGCCGTCGGGTTGGGTGCGCGGGGCGGTGGTGGTCTGCGCCACGCCGGCCATGACGCTGCTGGTGGCGATGGGACCCTTGGTGTAGTCGTGCACCCAGGCCAGCCGCAGCTCGGGCGTCAGGGTGCCCAAGCTGGTGGGCACTCCCCAAGCCACCTTGGCGCCCAGATCCTGGGTCACGCTGTTGACGCTGCTGCGATCCACCGACAGGTTGGCCGCCCCGGCACCGTTTTCGTCATAGGCGTCGGTCTCCGCCCGCAGCCAGCGTAAAGAGGCCATGGGGGTGACGGTCACGCGGCTCAACGGCAGGTCATAGCCCATCGTCGCCTTGGCCAGGAATTGCTGGCCGCTGTACTTGGCCGAGGCGGTGGCGCCGAGGAAGCTGATGGCGCGCTTCTGGTCGAATTCGTTCCAGCCGAATCCCAGCTGGCCATCGACGAAGGCGCGGTCCAGGCGGTAGGTGCCGTACATGGTGAGTTGGTAGCTGTCGAGGGTGGAGGACGAGCCCGAGGAATTGTCGCTGCCGTCGGTCCACACCCGCAACCAGCCGAGCGCCACGCCGCCCAGGACGTTGGGGGTAAAGCGGTGGTCGAGGCCGGTGGCAAGGCCGGCATCCAGCAGGCGGTAACCGTCGGCCTCGGCATTGCTGCCGCGCCGCGCGCCGCCGCCGAGGAATTGCCCCCACAGCGAGGTGTCGCGCGCCTCGGAACCGGCCGCCGCGCCGGTGGTTCCGTCATAGGCCATGGCGGTTTGCTGGTGGCTCTGAACCGCGCCCAGCATGGTCGAGGCGGCGGTCGTGCTCATCTGCGTCGCCGGCGCACTCTGGGTCGGCGCCAATTGCTTCATGGCGTCGCCCTGCGATGCCGCCGGCAGGGCGTTAAGGGCAGTCAGCACGGTGTTCTGGAACGCCACCGCATTGGGCGACGTGCCGGTGCGGATGCTCTCGAGCGTCCTGCCGATGACGGCGGCAG